>JALVDQ010000108.1 GCA_027008885.1 Thiotrichaceae bacterium
CACACAGGTCAGCTGCTACGGCAATAATCTTTTTATCTTTGTACTTTTCCTTTAAACGACGAATTTCATCATAGACATAGCTGGACTGAACCGGACTTCCGCCGGGGCTATTGCAGCGCAAAACAATCCCTTTGGCTTTTTTATCTTGAAACGCATCCTGCAAGGCGGGAATGATATTGTCCGCACTCGCATCTGCACCCTGCATAATAATCCCGTTAACATCAACAACCGCCGTGTATTCCCTGGCACTGGTGAATTTTCCATGTTTGTCAAAACTCGATCCAATAATTACCATGATCAGCAACAGAAAAAGCAGCAGCGAGGCTAATTTAAAGAAAGTGCTCCAGCGACGCGCGCTACGCTGCTCCTGTATACCCGCCATTGCAACCTGCTTCAAGGCTTCGATGGCTTGCTGGTTTTCATTATTTATCATATCTATCGTTTTCTAAATTCTCAAAAAAATGCTGGACGGATAATCTCATTGATACCCATCCCCCCCTTTTTTTATATATTTTGGGGTAGTGGGTAGCCTGGATTAGCGTAGCGTAATCCAACAAAGTGCCACGATTTTGTCGGATTACGCTACACTCATCAACCTGCAAATACAGATTTAAGCCACTACCCCGATATTTTTAAACATTAAAACGGAAATGCACCACATCGCCTTCCTGCAAGATATAGTCTTTGCCTTCCAGACGCCATTTTCCTGCATCTTTTGCGCCTTGCTCACCCTTGTACTTTATAAAGTCATCATAGGCAATCACTTCAGCACGAATAAATCCGCGTTCAAAGTCTGTATGGATTTTGCCCGCACCATTGGGTGCTGTTGCCCCTTGATGAACCGTCCAGGCGCGCACTTCTTTTACCCCTGCGGTAAAAAAGGTTTGCAAATGCAGCAGTTGATAACCGGCATTGATGACACGGTTGAGACCTGGCTCCGAGAGCCCCATTTCATCCAGAAACATTTGCAGTTCATCTTCTTCAAGGGTTGACATTTCTGCTTCCATTTCTGCTGAAACGGCAACCACTTCGGCGTTTTCTTTTGCTGCGATTTCTTTTACCGCATCAAGATACGGATTGTTTTCAAAACCATCTTCTGCGACATTGGCAACAAACAGGATGGGCTTAATCGTAATTAATTGCAGCTCTTTAATTAAGGGTTTGTCATTGTCATCAATTTCAACAGAGCGGGCAGAATTGCCTTCCGCCAGAGCTGCCTGAATTTTGTTAAAGAGTGCCAGTTGCGCAATCGCTTCCTTATTGCCTGATTTTGCCGTACGCTCTACCCGCTTGATGGCTTTTTCGACAGTATCAAGATCAGCCAGTGCCAGCTCGGTATTAATGGTATCAATGTCTGAAACTGGGTCGATTTTGCCATCAACATGCACCACATCATCGTTGTCAAAGCAGCGCACGACCTGTGCAATCGCATCGGTTTCACGAATATGCGAGAGGAATTTATTACCCAGCCCTTCGCCTGAAGCTGCGCCTTCGACCAGTCCGGCAATATCCACAAACTCCATTGTGGTTGGCAGACAACGCTCAGGATTAACAATTTTAGCCAGTTCATCCATGCGCGGATCAGGCACAGGAACAACCCCGACATTCGGCTCAATGGTACAGAACGGATAGTTTTCAGCGGCGATACCCGCTTTGGTTAACGCATTAAAAAGTGTTGATTTTCCTACATTCGGAAGCCCAACAATGCCACACTTAAATCCCATAGTATTTTCCTGTTAGAAGAGCCTGCTGCTTTTTGCCAAGTCTGCATGGTGTAATGTATTCAGGTTTCAGTATGCAGGATATTCATTGCTTTTTGCCAATCCTTGTTTTCACCCGTAACGATCTTGTCCAGCACATCAAGCGCACGCTCAATGGCATGACGAATTTCAATCTCATCTGCCTGATTCGGGCGGGAGAGCACATAATCAACCACCTTGTTGCGGTCACCCGGATGCGCTATTCCAAAACGTAAACGCAAATAATCCTTGCTGATCTGCGCATGCAGGTCACGCAAGCCATTATGACCACCATGTCCACCGCCTTTTTTCAGGCGCACCGTGCCTGCGGGCAAATCCAGTTCATCATAGGCAACAAGCGTTTCCTGAGGATTGATCTTGTAAAATTTTGAAATCTGGTGCGCTGCCAAACCACTGCGGTTCATAAAGGTTGCTGGCTTTAGCAACCACACTGGCTGCCCGTTAATCATGGTTTTCGCCAGTTCACCTGAAAACTTGCTTTCTGTTTTAAAGCTTGCGCCATACTTTTCCGCAAGCGCGTCAAGAAACCAAAACCCGGCGTTGTGCCGGGTTTTGGAGTATTTATCGCCCGGATTACCCAGACCAATAATGAGCTTTATTGCCGCCACATCAGCTACCTGAGTGAGCAATCAAAGCAATATAAACACAGCCAGGCATTACTCAGCCTCATCTCCTGCAGTTGTATCGGCATCATCTTCTGGCGCTGCATCTGCAACATCTTCATCTTCACTTGAAGCTGCTCTTGGCGCAACAATTGTAACGATTGCATGGTCATGGTCCTCACCATGTGCCAGCTCGGTTGAAACAACACCTTCTGGCAATTTAATATCAGACAGGTGCAATGAGTCACCAATATCAAGGTCTTGCAGATCGACTTCAATGTATTCAGGCAGGTTGCCAGGAAGACAGCTGACTTCAATATCAACGGCATTACGAATAACCTGACCACCGCCCATTTTTACACCCTTGGCAGTTTCTTCATTGATGTAATGAAGTGGCAATACAACCGTCATTTCAACATCATCTCTGACGCGCTGCAAGTCAACGTGCAATACGAACGGTTTTGCAGGGTGACGTTGCAAATCACGCAAAAACACCTTCTGTGTTTTGCCTTCGAGTGTCAAATCAATAATCGCTGCATAGAAAGCTTCATCTTGCAGATTGCGCATTAACTGGTTTTCAGGCAGTGTCAGTGACCATGCCGGACGACCCGCACCATAAAGTACCGCAGGGATTTTATGCTCACGACGCAGGCGGCGGCTCGCACCTTTCCCCGTATCGCTACGCATCTCTGCGTCTAGTTTGTATGTAGTTGACATAATTGTCTCCAGATAAAAAGGGCTAAACCCTATAAACAAAAATGCAAAACCCGCGACCAGGTTTTGCAGTTAATACACTGTTGTTACAATAAAAGCATCATAACAACCGCGTTAATTTTTTAGCTATCATTCACTTTTATTAGTGCCATTCCCGAACTAATCATCCAGAACATGTGCAAACAAATGACTCACCGATTCTTCCCGGTTGATACGATAAATGGTATCCGCAAGAATATCGGCGACAGAAAGCTGGCGGATTTTAGCACATTTTTTCGCATTGTCACTCAAAGGGATTGAATTAGTAATAACCACTTCATCCAGCATTGAGTTTTCAATATTATCAATCGCTGGTCCTGAAAAAACAGGATGCGTTGCATAGGCAATCACACGCTTTGCACCATGCTCTTTCAAAGCTTCTGCGGCATGACACAGGGTACCCGCTGTATCCACCAGATCATCAATAAGCACGCAGGTTTTGCCTTCAACATCACCAATAATGTGCATCACAGCCGAAACATTTGGCTCCGGGCGGCGTTTATCAATAATCGCCAGACCAGTATCACCACCAATGCTTTTTGTCATGGCGCGCGCTCTCACCACGCCACCAACATCTGGCGAGACAATCACAAGGTCTTTGTAGTTCTTTTCGTTAATATCCCTGTACAGAACGGCAGAGGCATAAATATTATCGACCGGAAGATCAAAAAAGCCCTGAATCTGATCAGAATGCAAATCAATTGTTAAAATTCTGTCAACACGGCTGGTTGATAACATATCAGCAACCAGCTTCGCCGAGATAGGAACACGCCGCGAACGCACCCGACGATCCTGGCGGGCATAACCATAATAGGGGATAACAGCCGTAATTCGCCCGGCAGAGGCTCGATACAGCGCATCAACCATAATCAGCAATTCCATCAGATTATCATTGGTTGGCGCACAGGTAGGCTGGATCACAAAAACATCACGACCGCGCACATTTTCCAGAATTTCGATATGTGCTTCACCATCACTGAAGCGTGAAACGGTGCATTTCCCAAGGGTAATATCCAGTAACTCAGAAACTTCCCGGGAAAGATCCGGATTCGCGTTACCGCTGAAAATCATCATCCTGTTGTCAAGGTCTGACATGATCAATCTCTTAGATAGACCAGAATCCGCATTAGTCTCACGAACTCAGGATAGAGTAATAAAAAAATTGGCACGATATCACAAGATAATCGTGCCAACATAGAATATGGCTGGGGCGGTAGGACTCGAACCTACGCATGCTGAGATCAAAACCCAGAGCCTTACCACTTGGCGACGCCCCAATAATTTCAAGAGTCTCTCCGACTCAACCCCAGAGACTCTAATAACGGCTAAAAAACGCCTGCAAGGGCGATACATTAACTCCCTTTGCAACAAAGCCCTGCCACTGCCTGTTTTCTGGCAACTGGCTCAAGACCTGTCTGGCGCTTGCTTCACTCTCAAAAGAAGCAAACAGGCAACTACCTGTTCCTGTTAAGCGTGCCGCAGAGAAATTCGACAACCAGTCCAGCGCATCGGCGATTTCCTGATACCTGTTTCTCACCACTGCTTCAAAAACATTGGACACCTGTTGCAAATTTTTCTCGACATCAGAGCCTTCAAGAAAGCGCGCTATTTTGATAGGTTCGCAGTCGCGTGTCAATCCCTGATCAGCAAAAATTTCAGCCGTTGAGACAAAAACTTCAGGATGAAGCACCAAAAACCACTTTTCAGGCAACTCAATCGGGGTCAATTGCTCACCGACCCCCTCAGCCCAGGCTGAAAAACCATGAATAAAAACGGGAACATCAGCCCCCAAACTTAAACCGATCTCCGCAAGTGCCTGCGTATCAAGCCCGCAATCCCACAATTTATTCAAACCCGTTAAAACCGTAGCCGCATCGGAACTACCACCGCCGATTCCACCGCCAACAGGGAGTATTTTTTGAATCGACAAATCAACCCCCAAAGAAGTTTGAGTTTCTGCCTGCAAGCGCCGCGCAGCCCTTACACACAAATCCGATTCTGCTGGAATATGCTCCAGACCTTTAATGCGCTGAATTTTTCCATCATGCCGCCGCCTCAAAGTGATTTTATCCGAATAATCCAGAAACTGGAAGATCGTTTGCAGCAGATGATAGCCATCCTCACGCCGCCCGGTAATACGCAGAAACAAATTAAGCTTGGCAGGGGCTGGAAGTGTTAGCTGGTTCAAATCTTGTCCTCGCCACTACTGGCAATTATTTTCAGGTAATCACCTTTATTATTACCCATCCCCCCTGTTTTTTATATATTTTTTGCGTAGGGTTGGTGCAGCCATGCGCAACTAACCGAATCTGGTTGGTTGCGTAGACTCCACCAACCCTACAACTACATGCTCTGTCTTCTGTCTTCTGTCCTCTGTCTTCTGTCCTCTGTCCTCTGTCCTCTGTCTTCTGTCCTCTGTCTTCTGTCCTCTGTCCTCTGTCCTCTGTCTTCTGCCACCCATCCCCCCTGTTTTTATATATTTTTGGGTAGTGTAGCCGTGTACTAAAAAACAAAATACGGAAGCAATGGTTAGCAATGCGCCACCTCGTGTTTCGCATACTCAATGCAGGGCGTTACAAACGGGACGCTGGAGCGTCCGGGCTGCGTTCCCACGTGGAACATGGGAACGAGAAAAAATTTCGTTTCCTGTTTTTTGATATTCAAGGCATTACGACGGGAGCATAAGAGCCTGTCTGAAAATATGAGTCGTAGCGAGGGAAAGCTGGTTTGAGCTAGATTTTTTATCAATTTGAGGCGAATAGTTGTTCTATTTGACGAAAATTGAGGGAAAATCTAGCCAAATTCAGCTTTTCCGCAGTAGATTCACTATTCTCAAACAGGCTCCTAACTACAATACTTTTGCAAGACATCAATTAGTGCATTCTTTTTTATGGGTTTGGCTAAATAATCATCCATGCCTGAATCGAGGCATTTCTTTTTATCTTCTGGCAGAACATTTGCCGTGAGAGCAATGACAGGTATGCGGGAGCTTGCATTTGTTTTCCAGTAATCCTGTAGTTGCCGGCTTGCAGCATAGCCGTCTAGCACTGGCATTTGGCAATCCATAAAGATTAAGTCGTAATTATGTTGAGCCTTTTCCTTTATCGTATCAACAAGTAGTTGACCATTATTTTTCAGGGTGACATCGCAGTTTAACTGTATCAGCATTTGCTCAATAACGACCTGGTTAACAATATTATCTTCTGCTACCAGTATTTTCTTTTTGGTTTGCTCTTGTGTCTTTTCTGTTTGTACCCGGAGCTTGCCTGAAATATCAACAAGATTTTGCTTCCTGACTTTTTGCTTGTCTTTAGCTGGCTCAAGCAAAAGAGTGAAAGAAAATACACTGCCTTTGCCTACTTCAGAATCAACTTTCAGTGTTCCTCCCATTGCATGCACAAATCGCTGACTTAAAGCCAAACCCAGCCCTGTACCGCCAAATTTACGCGTGGTTGAGGCATCTGCCTGGGTAAAATACTGGAAAATATTCTGTCTTGCCTCAGCAGAAATACCAATGCCTGTATCGGTGATTTTGCATGTAAACTGGATGCTGTGATCTTGTTTTTGTAGCTCAATATCTACTTTAACTCCACCTTTTTGTGTGAATTTAATCGCATTTCCCAGCAGGTTAATGATTGTTTGACGTATTTTTGTGGGATCACCTCTAAAGATATCTCCTGCATTACTGCGATAGCTTAAATCAAGTGAAATATTTTTTTCATTGGCATTTTGTTTTAATAAACTCACTACTTCGGTTATCAAGTCTTTTAAATTAAAATCAATTGACTCAAAAGTGATTTTTCCTGCCTCTATTTTAGATAAATCAAGAATATCATTTAATAAAACCAGTAAAGAGTCGGCAGAATTTTTAGCGATTCTCAGACGTTTTTGCTGTGGTTTTGGCAAAGACTCTGAATCATTAAGGGCGAGTTCCAGCATTCCCAGAATACCGTTCATGGGGGTGCGGATTTCATGACTCATATTTGCCAGAAATTCACTTTTTGTTTTAGCTGACAATTTTGCAGCCTCTACCGCATAGGTTAAACGCTTTAGTAACAGATTTATGTAGAAAGACAGCACAAGAATGGAACAGTAAACAATGATGATATTGATAAAATGATCTGCCCAGTAATTTTCAACGCTACAGGCGATACTAAAACCTGTGAGACTGGCGACAAGTGCAAATTGCATATATTGAGAGCCATAACGGAGACCGTTGCCGATAATGATTATCAGGTAAAGCCAGCTCATACCAAGCACCCACTCAAATCCAAAAGACATAAAGATACTGAGCGAGATAACATCAAGTGCTATCCCCAATAAAATACGAATACTGCTAGGTTTGGGGTATAGTTTTATGGATACAAATAACAATAAAGTCAACACAGGATAGATAACAGCAATCATAATGCTTAAATCCTGCTGACTTAATTGCCTTGGCAGAAGCCAGAAAATAATATAAATACTGCTAATAAAGATAACAAACAGCCGCATGATTGACTGTTCCACTTCACTACCGAGCTTATCGGATAGATCATCTATCTTTTTGTTAAGTATGCTTTCCATAAAAAGTGCAACTACTGGTTGTTATTGTGCTGCAGATCTCTTTAGCTGGATGGGTTCAGAATGATGAGATAAAGTAGTATTGACTGTATTTACAGAACCTCTCTTTTCTTGTCGCCTGGTTAAAACTGCCATCATCCGCAACTGCTTTTGCGTCAATTTCATGGCAGCATCTACCCAAAGATCTATACTGTATTCAAGACTTTCATAGCTTATTTTTTGATTATATTGCTTGATTAAACGTAACGCCCGATGAGGATTTTGGTTTTTTTCCTTGTTGGCGATAAGTTTTTTAACTTCTTCAGTACCTTGCCCCTTTTCGACCAGCGAGTAAATCCCACCCATGAGTTTAAGCTCTTGTGCCGTATATCGCTTTGCCGTAGTGAACGCTCTTTCTGCTTCAAGTGCGCCTGAATAGCGTTCTAAAAGTTCATATCCGCCCATTCCCGGAAAGAAACCAAACAGTGACTCAGGAAAGGAAAAAGTAGACTGTTTTTCAGCAATAATATAATGACAAGCAAGTGCAGACTCAAAACCACCACCTAAAGCATCACCAGCAATATTGGCTATGGTTGTGATTTGCCGTTTTCCACCCGTTAATACCCAGTAGATTAAATCAATACAAACAATACCGTATTCTCTTAGTTTTTCTGCATCCTGTTGCTCAACCAGTTGTGAAAAATATTCAAGATCACCACCCAAATTATAAATTTCAGGGTGAGCCGACTCCAGAACAAGGTAACGTATACTATCCAGCCTGGCAGGATCAGTAGACCCATATTCATTAAGCCTGTGCATTAGATCATGCAACTCCATTAACATGGATAATGTGTAACATTGCCTGCCAAAAGGCTTCATTTCAACCCATATAGTGGCTGTTTCGGTATCACACTTTATATTTAGTTCTTTGTAATTTGGTGTAGACATATCACCCTCCAGTTTTCAGGTTAGATCTCAAATGAGCTGCAACGCATCGTGCAAGTAAAGCAAATCGTTTTCATTCGGTATATTCTCTCCTGTTGCCGCTGTTGCTTCAATTCTGCTTGCCAAATCAGCCAGCTCATTCAGACCAAGATTGAGTAATGCCCCTTTTAAACTGTGTGCTGTCTCAACTATTGCGGTTAAATTTTTTGCTTCACAGGCTTTATTAACAGCTTCCAAAGTTGTTTTTAGTGGCACAGAAAGTGTTTTAAGGAAACCCTGAACCTGTTCATCATCCAGTCCCAACTCTGCTTTTAAATAAGCCAGTGCCTGTTTTCGAACTTTTTCTGAGTTTGCCCCGCTGTGTGTTATATAATCAGATTTATTATTTTTCATAATGTTAGTTTTTTGTTAATAAAATTATTATGTTGAGAAATGCCCGAATCGTGCAGCTTATACTGTTCTGAATCTCGCGGATTCAGATCAAAACTTAACAATTATTATTTGCCCATTTTGAAACAAGTTGCTGTAATTCTTTTTGCTTTATTGGCTTTGAAAGATAATCATCCATTCCCGCGCTTAAACATTTTTCCTTGTCACCAACAAGTGCATTGGCTGTCAATGCAATAACCGGAATTGCGGTACGCCCTGTAGTTGCTTCCCACTGGCGAATTTTTCGGGTTGCCTTGTAACCATCCATGACAGGCATGTGCATATCCATCAAGACTAATTTAAAGTGATTATTTTTTATCTCATTAATTGCTTGTTGTCCATTTGTGACGTGTTTAACGCTAAGCCCAATCTGTTCCACCATTGCTATAGCCAATAATGCATTGACAGAATTATCCTCTGCTAACAAAATATCTGTGCAAGCAGAAGTGGGGCTTTCATCGGGCTGTTCATCCTTGTTTTTAATGCTTAAACAAGCTTTTAATATTTCTTTTAAATGCACATCACGTATTGGCTTAACCAGACAAAATTCAATATTTGCAATTTCGCGTTCCTGTTCAGCCAGGTTGTAAGAACTAAGTGTAATTTTTGAAACAGACTGAAAATCCGGATGCGTATTTAACATTTCGTTTAACTCAAAGCACTCTATTCCGGGCATATAATAATCAATCATTATTACATCAAAAGCCCTGAGCTGGTGTATGCCCTGGTAAAGCTTTTCAATTGCATCACCGCAGTTATCTGTAAATTCATACTCAATACCCCACATCGAAAAATAATGATCAAGCAGAGCATGAGTTGTTCTTTGTTGCTCTATAACCAGAACCTTCAGTTTTGACAAGTCAGTGTCATTTGAGTTTTTTTCCTGGTATTTAATATCAACCGATTTAAAGGGAACATCTATCCAAAAATGCGTCCCCTTGCCTTCAACACTTTCAAGATTAATATTGCCACCCATTAACTGAACCAGCTCTTTACTAATAGAGAGCCCCAAACCAATAACTTCAAACTGCTCTATGAGTGAGGCATTGGGGTTTCTAAATGCGGATAATATTTTTTCAACTTTCGATGCAGGGATTCCGATTCCGCTGTCCGTGATTTCAAAGCGTAATATTGTTTCCTGCCCGTTCTGCTTTAGAAGCTGTGCCTGTAATGTAATTTTTCCTTCATGGGTGAACTTTATCGCTTTATTCGCCAAATTCATTATGATCTGACGAAGCTTTGCAGAATCACCTCTTATACGTTCGGGTATATTGTCAGACACTTGCGTTGTTAGCATTAGCCCTTTATCTGCCGAGATCGCAGCGACCACATGATTAATATCCGCCAATAATTCCCTGATATTAAAACTTGTTTCTTCGAGTTTAAGCCTGCCTGCATTAATTCGGGAAAAATCTAAAATATTATTAGCAATATCAAGTAAATGCCCACCTGACATTAAGGCTGCATTGATGAACATTTGTTCTTGTTGAGCAAGATTTTTACTATCTTTTATAAGCTCCAGTGAACCCAGAACGCTATGAATTGAAGTGCGAATTTCATGACTCATATACTCTATGAAATACGATTTCAATTTTGACTTTTTAACTATTTCTGCTTCGTCAGGCTTATCATCAAGACGGATGGTTTTCTCTGGCGACGCACTACTAATATAGGTGTTATTGACAGCAGCAAGAAAAGTTTGCCACTGTTTTTTATCCTGTGGCAAATGGTCTTCACTCAAACCATTCTGTTTTAATTGCTTATTTAAGTCTGTATCAAGCATCCTTTTTCCTGCTATCTGTTTTTTAAGGGTATTAATACTCTTTACGTTTAAAAACACCTCGCCAGGGCACATCATTTTATAAATAGCTACGTTGTAACACTTGAGGCATTCTCAGGCGTAAAGAGTGTATAATTAATTTGGAATCAAGATGGATTCAAAAATTCTTAAACCTGAATCCCGTCTTGTTTGCATAGATTTGCCTAAACTTGAGGTTTGATACTAACAAAAAATATGCTATTGATCAATAATTAACCATACAGATCTATTTATAGCAGTATAAATCAGTAAGATTTAGCCTATCATAATCCTGTTTTATGGTTTTGTTATAATAATTTTTATATTTGTTTTTGAGCAACTGCATTTTAAACGCAAAGTTCCTCCAGTGACCAGCGTGGTCTGGGTTGAATTATCGCCTCTTCCTTTTCACCTGCCTGCAAGCGTATAGCACCCGCATAAGCGATCATCGCGCCATTGTCAGTGCAAAACTTTAAGCGTGGAAAAAACACATCCGCATCCAGTTCAGCAAGCCTTTCTCTCAGACGTTTATTCGCACCAACACCACCGGCAACCACCAGACGAGTCGCCCCAAGTGCTTTTAAAGCACGACGGCATTTTATAAAAAGAGTATCAACCACTGCCTCCTGAAAAGCGTAAGCAATATTTGCCTTGCTTTGTTCACTTTTATCCGAGTTATTCCAGCTTGTAAGTGCAAAGGTTTTAAGTCCACTATAGCTAAAATCAAGCCCCGCATGACGCACCATCGGACGGGGAAAGTCATACACATCTGGCTCACCTTTTTCTGCCAGTTTTGCCAAAACAGCTCCGCCAGGGTAGCCCAAACCAAGCATTTTTGCCGTTTTATCAAATGCTTCACCCACCGCATCATCCAGCGACTCACCCAAAATCGTATAATCACCAATGCCTTTGACATGCACCAGCAGGGTATGTCCGCCTGACACCAGAAGTGCTACAAAAGGAAATTCAGGCGCAGGCTCTTCAAGCATGGGAGCGAGTAAATGCCCTTCCATGTGATGCACCGCAACAGCAGGAATATTTAACCCCCATGCCAGGGAACGCCCCACCGATGCACCAACCATGAGTGCGCCAATCAGACCAGGACCTGCGGTATAAGCAATGCCATGCAAATCTGAAAGTTCCAGATTAGCCTCTGCCAGTGCCTCACGAATTAATGGCACAGTTTTACGAATATGATCACGCGATGCCAGTTCTGGCACAACCCCCCCATATTCAGCATGAAGTGCCACTTGCGAATAAAGCTGATCAGCAAGCAATAGCCCTTTTTTGCTGTCATAAATAGCGACTCCCGTTTCATCACAGGATGACTCAATGCCCAATACTTTCATAAGCTGGTTACTCTAATCTTTCTACTGAAACAGGAATCAGGTATTCTACCGCCATGCAAGCAAAACAATCAAAATCATTTTTCACATCACTGACTTTTCGCACAATCTTAATTGGACTGTTGATGCTGATCATGCTGATACCACTCCTTATGGTCAGCAATATTGTTAATGAACGGGGGCTTTATTACAACACCGTTGTGCGTGATATTTCCAGAGGCTGGGGGCAGGATCAGTTCATTATCGCCCCCGCGCTTGCTGTTCCCTATGTAGAACATCAAACCAGTGTAGAAACAATCACCGACAATAATGGCAAAACCCGAACCGTCAGCAAAGACATCTTTAAAAATAATACCATGATCCTGCTGCCCGAAGTGTTGAATATTGATGTCAAGCTGAAAGAAGCGCACCGCAAGCGCGGCATCTATGACTCACTGGTCTACAAGGCAGAAATTAAACTCAGTGGACATTTTGACCTGAGCCCCCTGCCCCAGGAAAGTAGCAAGTATTCGATTCGCTGGAAAAAGGCCTGGCTCGCCGTTGGCGTGAGTGATACCCGTGCAATTAACAGCACGTCACCTCTTAACTGGGATGGCAGTCGCGCCAAGTTTGAGCCAGGAACACGCATGACAGATATTATCCGCAATGGTTTTCATGCAAATATGGCAAATACGGTGACAGCAACATCAAAAGGCGGTATGCGCCCGGAATTTAAAATCAAACTATCCGTCAATGGCAGTAGAGGTTTTCGCTTTGCACCACTGGGAGAGACCACCTTTGCAAAAATTTCATCAGGCTGGCCACATCCCAGCTTTCAGGGAGACATACTGCCAAAATCAAAAATCATCTCCAGTGCTGGCTTTAACGCAGAGTGGGTGATTCCACATCTGGCACGCAATTATCCACAGTCCTGGCTTATGCATAAAGAAAAATACAGTTTGTATGAACTCAATGCGGGAGTTGATCTGTTTAGACCGGTATCGCTCTATTCAAAAGTCGGACGTGCCGTAAAATATGGTGCTTTATTCATCGGTCTGACCTTTCTTACCTTCCTGATTTTTGAAGTAACCGTAAAAGCAAGATTACATATCATCCAGTATGCCATTATCGGGCTGGCACTCAGTCTGTTCTATTTGTTACTGATTTCACTCTCGGAACAAATTCCGTTTATGCTGGCATATATTTATGCCGCCAGTACCATCGTCGGCATTATCACACTGTATACTTTCGCCGTCCTCAGAAGTTTTGGCAAAGGCTTGTTTATCCTGATTCTGCTTGGCAGTTTATATAGCGCACTGTATTTTATTCTGCAAATGGAAGACTACGCACTGCTGGCAGGCTCTGGCGTGATGCTCTTTGTACTGATAATACTCATGATATCAACGCGCAATATACGGCATGACAGCTAATCTCTGATATAAATTTATAATACCCATCCCCCTGTTTTTTATATATTTTTTGCGCAGGATTGGTAGTGTTAATGGCTATACAACCGCGCCATCAAGCGTTTCGCATACTCAACGCAGACTACATGCTCTGCCTGTCCTCTGTCCTCTGTCCTCTGATACCCATCCCCCCTGTTTTTTATATATTTTTCAATGGGTTTCTTTAAGCAGTGTGATGCATCAAACACAGGTTTATTGCGGCAGATTGTTTCTGATTTTGAGCAGGGTTTCGCAGCCTGATACTTTTGTGTTTTTATTAACTGTTTGCACATGGCTGCGAGATACTTTTCTGTCAACAGCTACAGAAAAGTATCCAAAAGAAAGCCG
>JALVDQ010000109.1 GCA_027008885.1 Thiotrichaceae bacterium
GTGTAGCCACCATTTTTTAGTTCGTAGCAGTTCGCAGAACATCCCGAAACCCGCATTCCAGCGGGTTTTTTTGTGCCTTTTGATTCCGTAGCAGTTCGTACCCATTCGCCTAAAAACGGGGTACTTGTCAGGGTATTTTTGCTATGTTTTTATCAGATACCCTCTTTTTTCACCCTTGGAAGGATTGCTGATATAACATGTGCATAAAAGACTTAAGCTGCGAGGAACAGGAAAGTTAGTTATTACCCGCCTCAAGAAATTTTCAGAATTACAGGAACTTAGACAATGAAAACAGCACAATATAAAGCTAGTGACTATCTAAAAACACAGGAAGATATTTTCTATTATATTGATTCAGCTTTAGAAGATGGTAATAAAGAGGTATTGCTTGAGGCGATAAGAAATATTGCAATAGCAAAAGGTGGAATGGCAAGCCTTGCAAAAGAAACAGGGCTAAACCGTGAAAGTCTCTATAAAAAACTTTCAGAAAATGGCAATCCAAAATATGAAACATTAACTGTCATCATTAAAGCTCTGGGGTTTAGGTTATCAGTCGCACCATTGAATGAGGTTGCATAAGAAACTCTATCTCTCCTTTTTTGTGCCCGTTTATTGTGCCATTCATAAAAGAACATTTCCTAAAAAGTATCAAAAACAGGGGGGATGGGTATATATTTATCAAGAACTGCTTATGCTTTATAAATCTGATAAATGGCTTTGGCTGCCACATTATTTCAAATTCCTGGCTGATCCCCTGATCTATTTTTTTTCTCCATTAGTCGTTTGTTTGAATACTTTTTTGCTTGTCAGACATAGAATTTGTTTGAAAGTGAGAGAATATTACCGCCGAGCCTGTCCGGGAATATAAGTCGTAGCAAGAGAAAATCTAGCCAAATTCAGCTTTTCCGCAGTAGGCTCGTTATTCTCACGCAGGTTTCCTGAATTCACAAATGAGTAGAAAAGGAATTCCCTCATGGACAAGCAATTATTACATTCACTCCCCGAAAAATACGCAATGAGTGAAAAAAACAAAAACAATCTTAAAAGATTTTTCATTCTAACTGTTTCAATATTCACTTTCTTCTTCGCAAGTCAAACCGCATCTGCGGGTCCTGTTCATGCATTTTACGCGGATGAACACAACACCTCGGCAAATGGAGGCAACCGCATACTTGAGATTGATATTGATAATATGACGCTAGTTAACTCGGTTGATTTGCCCGGTGTAGCAGGACATCATGCCGATAACGGCTATAACAGTAAATTATATGGTTCACCCAAAGGTTCAGGCTTTGTCAATGTGATTGAATTGAGAAAAGACCAGGCTGGTAATACCTCAATGCGGGTAAGCAAACAGATTGATTTGATACACATGCCGCGTTCGGGTGACGCCTTTAACAAAAAATACAATATCATTCTGATGGCTGCCAAAAATCGCCCTATGGGTTCATTCATTAATGTGGAAACAGATGAGGTAGTCGGCACCATTGGTGAAAACGTTGATTGCACATTGACTGATGGAACCCGCTTATTAAGCCATGCTGATGCAAATACCATTGCTGCTGCAACAAAATATCAATGTATACATACTGACCATGGTGGAGACCAGATCAGCGGTCATCCGTACTGGTTAACCCCAGACCACGCAGCAATAGTGGACAGAACCAATAACCAGATATCTGTTTATACAATCTGGCAGGAAGGCAACCAGATAAAAAGCAGACTGTTGAACAATTTACCAACGCGGACTTCAGTGCATCAAATTGTGCCGCGTGACAGAACCAATCTACCACCTAATGAACAAGCCGATTTTTATGCTGTGGAAGAAGGACGGCATGTAAATTCAGCAACGGATTACAATGGTGGCATTCCTCATGCGCTGCTTAAGATGAAGCTTACCAGCACCGGTCTGCAACTGATAAGCCGCATGGATTTACAGCGGGTACAGGTACTCCCGAAAACCAAGGCGGATCGTATTTTAAATGCCTGTATTAGTATTTATCGCAGCACTTTCAATGAAGCTTTAAACGGACCAAGCCAGAACAGGGAAGATCGCTACAACCAGTTATTTGCGCGTGAGGGAATTGCGCGCAGCCCCTTTCAGGATCCTTATAATGATTTTCCAATAGACTGTTTTTACCCCGGCATACCTGGTGGTCATAATGCAGATTTTGCCCCCAATAACAAACATCTTTATGTACCCATGGCGGGGGGTGCGGTCAGTATTATTGACGTAGACCGCTGGAAAATTGTCAATAATATTGATATTGGCGTTCGCTCAGGTGTTGGTCACTTCTGCTTTTCTGAAAAAAATGATGTCGCTCTTTCCAGTAATCATGGTGACACCTTTTCAAATGCCTTTGGTGCAAGCATGACACGCAGCATACGTTATATTAATTCTGATCGACCCATTGGCTATTACTGGATAAAGCTTCCATTCACACAAGAAGGTCTGACAAACAGTTATCAGTCACATAGCTGCTA
Organism: Thiotrichaceae bacterium; assembly: GCA_027008885.1. GTDB lineage: Bacteria > Pseudomonadota > Gammaproteobacteria > Thiotrichales > Thiotrichaceae > Cocleimonas. Next base: position 2,485 of record JALVDQ010000109.1, read on the forward strand.
CATTGACAGAAATGAAGATTATTATTATAACTTTTTTACGGATGGAGGCATTTTTTACAAGATTGATCTCAAGGGTGTTTTTAATAACCCAACTAATGGCAGTGATGCACTGGTCGTCGATTGGCTTTACACAGGTGGCATACCGATCCAGGGCAGTTTTATTGATATTGATGACATTCAAACAACTTCAGGCACTGTTTTTGCAGCCAATAATGATACAGCTGAATCTGATGGTTCATTAGTTTTTATTGACGTATTACAAAATGATAGCGGCTCCAACCTGGTTCTTGAGGAAGTTGATCCGGCAAGCAATGGCTATGCAAAAATCGTCAATGGTATGATAAGTTATACTCCCAACACAGGCTTTAGCGGAACAGATAATTTCTGGTATGGAATTTCATCCAATGGAAATTGGGAATGGGCACTGGTAACCGTTAGCGTCAATTCATCCACTCCACCCACACCATTAAAAGCAAACAGGGATGAAGTCAGTGTAGCCAGCAATACTGAAATCAGCATAGATGTTCTGGCAAATGATACTGGTACCAACCTGAGACTTGGCTGGTACGACGCCGCACTAAATGGGAGCTTAAGAAAAGATAACGGAAAGTTTATCTACAAGTCTAACCCAGGCTTTAGTGGCACAGAAGACCTCTGGTATGAAATTATTGATGCTTCAGGTCAAACCACCTGGGGCAATCTGCTCATCACTGTCACTGGTGGCAATAGTGGCTCGGTGGTTGCCAATAACGACTCGGCTACTGTACAAAGAGGAGATACAGTCGTCATCGACGTACTCGCAAACGACACCGGCACGGGCATTAAACTGGCACAGATCGATAATGCCTGGACTGGCTCAATTTCAATTGCAAATGGTAAAGTTGAGTATGTCGCAAGTGGTAATGCAACAGGCATTCTAAATGTCTGGTACAGCATCACTGACGCAAATGGCGACAATGAAAGCTGGGCAATGATTTCAATAAATATTATTCCGTAATCATAGTGAGGAAGGAGAGCTATCTAAGAGCCTGTCCGAAAATAGTGAGCCTACTGCGGAAAAGCTGAATTTGGCTAGATTTTCCCTCGCCACGACTCATATTTTCGGACAGGCTTCCAGCCAATATTCATCCAGTGCTTTCTTTATTAATGGCACATCATATTCATAATCCAAAACATCCAGGCAGTATTGCAAAAAAAGTCTAACGGCTTGTCTTTGTTTCTGGTTAAACAGTGAGAATTGCTCTTTTGAGTGTTTTTGCAAACGTAGCTCCTTGTTATAAACAGGAGCAAGCAGATGAAAAATAACATTAGCATTGCTTTCACCAGGATTATTGATTTCCGAGATAATAAAAGCAGGCAGGTGAAAACGCATTCCTTCCGCATCAAAAAAGCTCAAGCTGGAATAACACTCATCCAGCTTTTGAGCTGGAATATTTTGCCAGTCAAATAATTCATCTTTTTTTCTCATTTCCCTGCATTCTGTTTCACTGGCATAATCATCGAGAGCTTGCCCCTCAAACAAACCAACGCCACTACCGAGAACAACACCACTAAAAGCAATCTGTATCGACTCTATTATCGCATTCCTTTTGGCAGAACAAATATCACATTGGCAACAATACAGCTCATCAAGTAAATGACAACACTGTTCACAAAATA
>JALVDQ010000110.1 GCA_027008885.1 Thiotrichaceae bacterium
CAGGATCAGCCAGCACACTGGGCAAGGAGTGAGCAAAATCAGTTTTAACAATAATAGCAGATTTTCTGATTTCTGCGTCCAGCAACTGACTGGCTTCATTGATAATATGATTCATATCTTGCGCTTGACGTTGCCTGGTATTATCACCAACAAAATAGCGAATATGTTTAACGATGCGCCCTGCATGTTCTGCCTGACGAGATATTTCAGTCAGTGGTTCTGCCAGATCATGCGTTGATTTGCCTGCTTTAATCGCTCGCACACAGCCCGCAGCATAATTGGCAATCGCGCCAAGTGGTTGGTTAATCTCATGCGCCAGCCCTCGCGCCAGCTCCCCCAGCGTTATTTGGCGTGAAACATGCGCCAGCTCTGCCAAGCGCAAACGGGCTTTTTCCTGACTATCTTTAACCTCTTGTGTGCGTACTCTGACCAGATGTTCTGTGCGCACAACATGCAAAAAACCGAGTAATAGCAGTAACACAGAAAATGCAATCCAGCCCCAATATTTTTTAATAAACGCGCTCATAATCTGTTGTGGTGTCTGCACAAAAGGGCCGATTTGCAGATAGCGAAACAGGTTTTCAACAGGTTGATAAGAAAGTGCAATCGTCCAGTGTTTTACATCATCTGCCTTTAAATCGAGTAACACAATTGCCACTTTTTTTGCCAAAGCATGATCAACCGCTTTGGTTTTGGCAAAGGGCCAGTTGGGATAAAGCGGCGTAGACACCGCACAATCAAAATCAGGGTGTGACTGGGCGTTGATAATATGAAAGTCAGATAGCTGAATTTTACCTTCTTTTGCCATGCCTTCCAGCAAACAGGCGCGTACCGTGCCAATGTCTGTTTGACCATTTTTAACTGCCATCACAATCTTGTCTAGAGGAAAGCCGGAAAACTGTAATTCCTGCAAATCACGAAAAGGGTTAATACCCGCGCGTTGCAAAACACCCCAAGCGATTTCAAAACCACCAAAAGCTTTTTTGCTGACCGCTAACATGCGCTTGCCCTTAATGTCAGCAAGTTTGCGAATATCATGACGTTTTGCAAGTGAGAAAATGGTAGCGCCAATGGCGGCAACTGGCTTCCCTGTGTTTACTGTTTCCAGCGTAACCAGACGGCTGGCAGCATAGCGCTGCTCCATATCAACATAATTGCCCGGGTTGCTAATAAAAAAGTCGATGCTTCCTGTTCTCACCGCTTTCTCCATTTCAGACAGATTAAGCATTTTAGTAATGATTTTATATTCAGGTAAATCTGCCGCTAATGCTTTGATCGTTTTATCCCATTCTTTATGCGCATTAGCTTCACCACGCCACGCAAGAATGCCGATTTTGATTGACTGTGGCTGTGACTTGTTCGTTGAATCTATGGCATAGGAAGGCACTGACAATAGTGAAGAAAATGAGAGTAGAAAGAGAAATATCATTATCCTGAAAAACCGGAATATTGTAATAAATAAACTCAAGCGACTGTCCCAAAATAAAATCCCGATTTATACTGACTTTTTTGCCTGCATCGCAATCGTCATTTCATTTCATATAAATAACTATGCGCCTCGCTATTTTAACATATCAAGAAAAGCAGGTATTGCACCATCCTTGATTGTCTGAGAAATATTGAAATAGGCATAGACTAGGCATATACTTATATTAAAAATAAAGGAGAACTCGAATATGCAAACCATGACAGTTAAGCTTTTTAAAAATGGTCAAAGTCAGGCTGTGCGTATTCCCAAGCCTTTTCAGTTTACTGAGACTGATGAGGTTGTCATACGTCGTAGTGGTAATTCTGTCATCATTACACCAAAACTAAAGAGCTGGAAGTCTTTTGCTGATACTGAAACATTGACTGATAGTGACTTTATGCAAGAACGCCCTGCTATTTTTGAAACAGATCGAGTGACGTTTTAATGCGTTATATGCTTGATACTGATACGTGTAGTTACTTAATTAAACAAAGTCCACTCAGTGTACTGGAATCAATGGATAAAACGACCCAACACGGGCATGAAATTATTATTTCGTCAATCACTTATGCAGAATTAATGTTAGGAGCAAAGCGTGTGAGTGAGTCAGCGTACAAAAATCGTTTACTACATAAAATTCATGAATTATGTGAGCGCCTGCATGAAATATGCTCGTGGGATAAGCAAGCAGCTGATCAATATTCTGATCTACAAACAGACTTACTCAATAACGGAACACCAATTGGAGCAAATGACACCTTAATCGCAGCCCATGCTTTGAGTGTGCAGGCGACCCTGGTTACTAATAACACAAAGCATTTTTCAAAAGTACCTGATATAAAATTAGAAAACTGGGTAGAAAAGCGGTAACCATATACTAACAGGCATTTTCTTTATTTCCCCATAAATCGATATTTTTGAGAATTCAGCTTATCCCCAAGGAGGTGGTAATACCCACCCCCCTGTTTTTTAGATATTTTTCCGCAGTCAACTTACCAAATCCATCAACTTTCCATAATTATCAACCACATCGTATTTCACTTCATCTGCTGATATTTTTGCAAAGAATTTTCTGGTACAATCAATTTTCACTTCTTCTACTTTGCGTAGTTGCATACTCGACATTGTGCCTTTGGTTTCAGCAACAAAGTAGATATGTTTTACATTGCCGTCCTTAAAGGCGATTGCCCAGTCAGGATTGTAATTGCCCACAGGCGTAGGGATTGAAAATTCATTCGGTAGCTTTGCATACACTACCACATCACTGCTGGTATCTAGCTCTTTTACAAAGTCAGTTTCAATTTTAGAATCCGTAAACACATAGTCATAAACGTGTCGTTTAACGTCTATAGCTTTACTTAAATCAACTTTTTTACTTTCATCAACTGTAAAAATATCAATACCATAACTGCTATCAAGCGGATCATAGCTCAATTTTTCAACCACCATCGTTGCTTTTTGCTCATTGATTAAGCGAGTTGCCGTTGAAATAAAATCTTCAGGATTGGTTTTATACTGTTCAAAAACTTTAGCGCTGATATCGACTAATACGCTTGCTACAGTACGACGAGTCAAATTAGTGCCTTCTGCTATTTTACCAATCAAATCATACTTTACGGTCGAATGAATCGACTCTTTATGATAAGAGGTTTCAGACTCCTTTACATCAAAAGATTCTCCTGCTTTTAACGCCTCATAGCTTGCCGTTTATTTTTGCACACCTGCTACGACCATATATTTTAAGGGTGCAACTTTAAGCTCTACATTTAATATGCCAATACATTTTTCAATTAACTCTGCCGAATCAAAATCAACGGCATACACCGCCTTGCCATTGATTTGTTTCCACAGAGCCTGAAACTCTTTTTTATCAAAGTTATTATTCAACAAGTTAAAATCCTGTTTACCAGCATTAACAATCTCTGGCAATTGAGCATCACTAAACACGCTATCAATTAATTCAAAAATCTACTCTTTAAAAGGCTCTAATGTTTCTGGTAACTTGGCAAGCTCACCTTCTTTTTTGGCATCGTGATAATCTTGAGAGATTCTGTCATCTTCATCATTGATATAATCATTTTTCAGCAGGTATTTATAAATTTGTTTCGCCATCACTGCATCCACAACTTCATCAACGACTACGCCATCTGCACCTTCAACCTTAATCACCTTACCTGTAAAATATTCTACATCCGCCACTCGCGGACGAGCAGAGAGGGATTCAGAAATATCCTTTTGTAACGCCGTTACAAAATCTTGAGAAAAAGGGGTCAGGAGAAAAAGGAGAAAAAGGGGTCAGTACCCTTTTTTTGTTTTTAATCATTCCGTTGCAACTATTGCTTGGTTGCAACGGAGGAGATTCTTCTATTGTGGGAAAATTTTGTAATGGTGAAGAAACGAGTACAAAATCTGATTGCAATATTCCTCGGGAATGGTAACTGTAATCTACCGCTTGTCCCAATAAAACTTCTTTCTATTACACTCATTCAAATTAGAAAGTAATCTATCTGAATATCAATACAACTAATCACCTGAGTATTTTCTTATTGCTCAATAGGGTTATTCTGTTTTGACAAGTTCTCAGAGTATCCAATACCATGCTGGAAAGCTTTAATTTAACGCAAAAAATATCCTCCCTCCAGTTAAACAGGGCAAACGCAAAACAGCAC
>JALVDQ010000111.1 GCA_027008885.1 Thiotrichaceae bacterium
AATCAGGCTACCAGCGGCAAGATCCCAAAGTTTCATGCCGCCATGCAGATATAAATGTCCACGGTTTGCCGCCATCCACGCCCATTCCAGTACACAACTGCCCAGATTACGCTGTGATTTATACGGTGCATTATTTAAAAGACGTTGCAGCAGATCAGGTTTAAGCCGCTTGAAGTCAACGATAGCAACACTTTTATCCAAAGCAAAATCACTGCTGTGGCAGCGCAAGCGTTCACCATTCAACCAGGCTCCCTGCCCTTTTAATGCGCTGAACATTTCATCACGAAGCGGATCATAGCTAATGCCTATTTGTACTTCACCCCTGACAAACAATGCCAGTGATGTGGCAAACAGTGGAATACCGGCGGCAAAATTGCTGGTTCCATCAAGAGGATCAAGACACCAGAGCTTTTCTGAAGTCGTCAGCAAGTGTTGCTGCTCTGCCTGATCCATTTCTTCACTGAGAAAGGCAATCTCGGGATACAAATCAGCCAGTGCCTCAGCGATGCGCCGGTCTGCGGACAGGTCTGCCTCGGTTAAAAGGCTGCCATCTGCCTTAACTTCATAGCCAACACGGTTAAAACGTGGCAGTATTTCCTCTTTACAAACCTGACGGATAATGTCTTCTAGTAGCTTGAGTTTTGGGAGCATTGTTTTCTCGCAGTATTTTTCATTTTAGTTTGGACTCTATATTAACAATGGCTAGTCTGTTTATCATACTTTTTTTACTTGTTCTTGCCTGGTTCTGGTTAAACGCCATGCGCGTCAAGGAAATCGCCATGCAGGCAGCAGCGGATGCCTGCAAACAAATAGATGCACAGTTTCTGGATCAGACTGCTTCCCTCATAAAGATCGGTTTTAGCCGCAACCAAAACGGGCGTCTCAGCCTGAAACGTACCTATGGCTTTGATTTTAGCCATGACAGGGAGACACGCTCAAAAGGTTTTGTGAGTATAAACGGACAAAAAGTCACACAGGTATTGCTGGATAATAATTCTGGAGTGACTATTTTATAACAACCCATCCCCCCTGTTTTTGATATATTTTTTGACAAGCCTGATACATTATATTTCAAAATTATTTACATAATAAAAATATATAAAAAAAGGGGGGGATGGGTATCTGAGGACAGAAGACAGAGGACTGAAAACAGAAATAAGTCAGTGCATGTAGCCTGCGTTGAGTTTACGAAACGCAGAATGGCACATTGTTAACTACACCGTTCCCGTGTTTCGTTCCTCAAAAACAGGCTCAGGCTATACAAAAATATGTAAAAACAGGGGGGGATGGGTTACATTATGTGACTCAATTCCGGATTTCACTTAATGCTTTATTTATACACCAGTAATCAACTGGAGCAGTTGGCTGCTTTATTTGCGAAAATCACCGAAACGCCCTTAAAGGATGTTTTTGGCAAGGAGATGGTGGTCGTGCAAAATTCTGGCATGGCACGCTGGTTGTCGATGCAGACGGCGGATTATGCGGGGATTTGCGCGAATTTTGAGTACCTGTTTCCGGCTGAATTTATGTGGAAATTATTGCGCATTGTGACGCCTGATATTTCAGAGCAGAGTCAATGCACGCCTGAAACGCTGTGTTTCCACATTATGCAGGAGCTGACTGAAAATCATGCGGATTATCCCGAGCTGGCTCATTATATTTATCAGCAGACTGATGCGCAGGAAAGCAATAATCCTGAAAACAGGCTTGACCAGATAGCAAGCTGGGATCTGTCATGTCAACTGGCGCAGGTGCTGGATCAATACCTGTTCTTTCGCAGTGACTGGATTCAGCAGTGGGAAGAGTATCCTGAAAAATATATTGAGGATGACTGGCAGGCAAGGCTGTGGGTGCGTTGTGTTAAACAAAAAGGTCTGATTCACTGGAAAACCTTGCAGGATCAGTTTAAACAGTCTGTGCAAACTCTTGAAAAGGCAGATTTTCCTGAGCGTGTGCTGTTTTTTTCGATGTCTGCACTTTCACCTGGCTATATTGAGCTGCTGGGTGAACTGGCACAGTTTAGCGATATCTATCTGTTTTTAATCAACCCCTGCGAAGATATTTACTGGGGTGATATTGTGTCGCAGAAAACCAGGGCAAGGCTCTCTGCTGAAGAACAGGATTATGTCGAAGTTGGCAATCCCTTACTCGCATCCATGGGCAAACAGGGACGTGATTTTATTCACCAGTTTCTGGAAATTCCTGCCGCAGAGCATTACTCCGGTTTGTTTGCCGATCTTGCAGAGAGCGATCAGGAGGCAGCAAACAATTCGGTTCTGGCGCAGCTTCAAAGCGATATTTATCACTTAAAAGAGCCTCGCAAAATTGTTGCTTATGACTTTGCCGCAGATCACTCAATCCGTGTTAATGCCTGTCATACCGCCATGCGTGAGGTGGAAGTTCTGTATGACCAGATACTGGATGCACTAGACCGGGATGACACACTGACACCTGCCGAAATCGTTGTAATGATGCCAGATATTGACCATTACGCGCCTTATATTGAAGCCGTTTTTTCCAGCTCTGAGGTGCAAATCCCGTATAGCATTGCGGATCGCAACCCGCTGGAGGCGCAACAACTGGTTGAGGTTTTGCTAAAAACATTAAAGCTGGTGGAGAGCCGTTTTGATGTTGAATCGGTGTTTGAAATACTTGATTATAGCGCGGTCAGAAGCCGTTTTAATCTGGATGAGACCGGGGTTGACAAATGCCGCAAAGTGGCTTTGGCAAGCAATATCCGCTGGGGCATTGATCGCCGCTACCGCCGCAAAAACAGGCTTCCCGATACCCCCGAACATACCTGGAAATACGCTCTGGATAGTCTCCTGCTGGGCTATACGCTGGGTGAGGGTGACTATCCCCAGCAGTTGTTTTGCAGTGACTCGCACAATCAAAACGATCTGCCCTTGCTTCCCTATAATCTGCTGGAAGGCAGTGAGGCACTGCTGCTGGCTGATCTAAAACATTTTACCGAGGTGATTTTCAGTATTGCAGAGTGGCTTGATGAAGCCCACAGCGTGCATGACTGGCTAGACAAAACCACCAGCCTGATCAAGCAACTTTTCGATGAAAACAGTGATTTGCCTGTTTTGCTAAATGCGCTCGATCACATCAGACAAACAGCCGAACTGGCACAGTTTGAACAGACTGTTTCGTTTGCCGTATTTTTTAAACTGTTGCAGAGTGGCTTGTCAGAGATCAGCGCCAGCGAGAAATTTCTGGGGCATGGCATCACCTTTTGCGCCATGGTTCCCATGCGCAGCATCCCCTTTAAAGTGATTGCACTGATGGGCATGAATGATGCCGAGTTTCCACGTCAGAACAAGCGCCAAAGCTTTGACCGCCTGACTGATCAGAAACGCAGGGGCGACCGCTCCAAACGCGACGAGGATCGCTACCTCTTTCTTGAATGCCTGCTGGCAGCACGCACTCGCCTGATTATTAGCTACATCGGGCAGAGCGTTAAGGACAATACAGAAATGCCACCCTCGATACTGGTCAGTGAACTGCTGGATACGCTTGTTTGCTATTCCGGTATAGCAGCTGAAGAATGGATTACAAAACACCCACTGCAAGCCTTTAGCCCGCGCTATTTTAATCAGGGAAATCAACAAAAAGCGCTGTTTTCCTATGCCCGCGAATATACCCAACTGGATAAATCAGTTGAGGCGCCATCACAGGTCTTTATTGAGTCACGCCTGCAAGAGCTTGATGAGAGTTTCAGGCAGGTGAATCTGGATCAGTTCATACAGTTTTACAAAAGCCCCGCAAGAGCCTTTTTAAAACAGCGTTTTGCCATACAGACTTTTGATGATGACATCACACTGCCGATTCGGGAACCTTTTGAACTCGAAGCATTCAAGGACACTGAACTGCGACAGCTTATACTGCAAAGCCAGGACAGTGCTGATGACGAGCGATTAAATCCGAAGCTGCTTGCCAGAGCAAAGGGCTTATTGCCCTATGGCGAAATTGGCGACAATATTTTCAGGCATGAACAACAGCTTATGCAGGGTTTTAGTGCAAAGCTTCCCGAAATTGATTATCTGGAAAAACACTCTTTTTCACTCTCGCTGGAT
>JALVDQ010000112.1 GCA_027008885.1 Thiotrichaceae bacterium
AGGTATATCACCTTTTGTAATAAACCTGGTAAAGTTCTGGTCTGTCAGTGTTACCGGATGACCCGTAAACAGGGGTTGCTTGCATTTTCCACATTTGGGCTTGTCACCCAGGCGTGCCGACGGAATCCGGTTGACTGCCAGGCAGTGCGGGCAGACAATATGTTTGCTATCACTCATTTTTTCTCCATTTTGGTGAGTCTTGTGTCAAACCTGAATCCGCACCAGCTGCACGGATTCAGGTTGTACTTTAGTGTACCTGTATTTTTCTGCGCTTGTGTTGCTCAGACTTGTCTACTTCAATACGCAGTACACCCTGTTTGTATGATGCTTTCGCCTTTTCAGGGTCAACTTCATAGGCAAGCGGGATAACTCGCTCAAAACGACCATAGGCACGTTCTTTAATGCTATAGTTGCCTTCGCTTTTTTCCCTGTTGAAATGCTTTTCACCTTTTACATATAGCACATTATCAATCACACTAATATCAAAATCGCTTTCCTGCATACCTGGTGCTTCGATATTAACAATCACCTTGTCATCATCGTCATACACATCGGCACTCAACAAACCCCAACGAGTTACACCCGCAGGGCTTGTCTCATCCTCATCCTTGGCATAAAAGCGTGTCAGTGCGTTGCTGGCGCGATGCACCAGATGATTCCAGCCATTACTGATTGAGTCCCAGGTACGGTTAAACGATTTGGAAACATTTTCTAAACCAATCATTTTATACCTCCTGTTTATGCTGCCTTTACTTCAATTTTGCGTGGCTTGTGCTTCTCTGAACGCGGAATAACCAGCTTCAGTACGCCGTTTTTCAGATTCGCATCAATCTTGCTGCTGTCCAGCTCTGCGCTCAGGGTAAACTGGCGTTTATAGGTTCCCGCATGCACATCCATATAGGTTGGATTCAAATTATCGGGTGTATTCAAATTCACAGCACCTGTTATGGTCAAGACATCATTGTCCACACTAATATCCAGTGAGTCACGATCCACACCGGGCAAATCAATGTATAAGGTTGCACCTTCCTTGGTCTCGTGAATATCTGCTGCCGGGATTAAATCCAGAGTTTGCGCACGTCCTGCAGGATTCTCTGTAAATGATTTTTGTACTTTTTTATTTTCACTTTCGTGAAGGGCTGCTTCTTTTCCTGTTTCTTTAGTCATTTTAATTCCTCCTTATACAGATACTTTAATTTGACGTGGTTGCACTTCTTCTTTCTTGCTCACACTGATATGCAAAACACCATTGCGATAAAGTGCTTCGGTCTTTTCCGGATCTACATCTTCCGGCAAGGCGATACTGCGCTTAAACTTGCCGACAAAACGCTCACGACGGTTAATTGCATCTTCATCATCCTGTTCATCTGCCTTGCGCTCGCCTGAAACACTCAGCAAGTTTTTCTCCAAAGTGACATCCAGCTCATCCGCTTCCATACCCGGAGCAAATAAATAAATTTCGACACTTTTATCAGTTACCCCCATATTTACCTGCGGATAAGCGCGTATACGACTTCTTGCCGCTGCCAGTGCAGGAAATTCAGGGTTAAACATCTCATCCAGTCCTTCAAAAAAAGAAGGAGAAAAACGCAACATATTTGAAATCATCTTGTACCTCCAGTTCATTATTCATTGATTCTAATTCCAAACTATGAATTGATACTTCTTTTTTCAAGCCTTGAAATCATTTTCAGGTATTATCTACTAAACTTTCTTTTAAAACTGTCAGCCAACTGACACAACAAAAATTTATGCAACAGTCAAAGCAACAACCAAACAATCATTTTTATATTGATAAAGCACTGCTTGAAGCCAGCAATGCTGAAACAGCACCTGACCTTTTTAGTGAAAAGGATGGCTTGTGCTTTGCCGGCACACATCTTGTGCTGGATTGTTGGGGAGCCACTCATCTTGATGATTTAAAACACATCGAAGCAAGTCTTAAAGAAGCGGTTAAGATTGCGGGCGCGACACTGCTGCATATTCACTTGCATCACTTTACGCCGAATCATGGCGTATCCGGCGTTGCGGTGCTGGCAGAGTCTCATATCAGCATACACACCTGGCCCGAAAGAGGCTTTGCGGCAATTGATATTTTTATGTGTGGCGAAACCCGACCTGAAAAAACGATTGCCGTTTTCAAGGCTGCTTTTAAGGTAAAAAATATGACGATCAGCAAACAATTGCGCGGCGTTATCCCTGAAAGTTGCGAGACTACAAAGCATGAATCTGCAAAGACTGAAGAGATATTACAATGCTAACTTTACTGGAAGAAATGCAGACCTCTGATATTGATGAAGTCGTAGCCGTTATCGAATCACATGACGAAGACGATGCCGCAGAAGCCGAAGCAAGCTTGCGCCGCGTCGGTGGCTGTATGGATATGTTCGTGCTCCGCCATAATGGTAAAATCATAGGAGTCACTGGCTATTCGATTCCACCAGGCTGCGATCAAACCTACTGGCTATCATGGACGTATGTTCACGCTGACTACACCAATCAGGGTTTTGGACGAAAAATTCTGAAGGAACTGATTAATCATCTCAAGACACTCTACGCGCGAATGCTTTTTGTCAAGGTCAGTGACTATGTGGACGATGAAGACGGCGCAATTTATGCCGCAGCTCTGCATCTTTATCAGTCATTGGGCTTTAAAATCGAATTAACCCACCCGGATTACTATGACGAGGGTGAAGCGCAAATTTGCCTGGGTCTGCGCCTCAGTGAGGCACCCGCCATGATAGCAGACATTGACATACCCAAAGAAAATGTACCCGTTGAGTTTAATTCAGTATTTGAAATTCCGGAAACCAACGCGGCCTACACCTTTAGCTGGCATGAAGAAGGCGAGCGTATTTTTAGCAAGGAAGATGTCATCATCGGGTTACAGAGTGTGCGCGAAAAACAGGGCAGAATCGTATTTTTGTCCTTTCCTTCAAACTATAATGGAATCAAACAACCCCTGCTTGAAGCGGGTTTTAAAGAATCTGGTAAACTGCCAGACTACTATGAAGACGGAATCCACGATCAACATTACACTTACAAGTTCTAGAGACAAATGCAAATGAAAACATCAAAACCCAGAATCCTTAGCTTCAGCACTGCCTGCTGTTTCTCCCTGCTGGTCGCCTGTTCACCTGGCGACAGTCAAAACACATCCTCACTGGAAGCCATGAACAGGGCGTTAGAGGATGCCTCAAGCACCATGACAAGGATGGATCAAACAATCAGTCCTGATAACAGTGCCGTTACCCAGGCAACCGTGATGAATGACTTTTCAAAAAAATACGCTGAAAAACTCAATAACGACCCCAAAATGGCAAAATACAAGCCCATTGGCGTTGCACCTGAAGCCGACGGCTCATTCTCGGTCTATACCGATGCCAATAAAAACCAGATAAAAGACGCTGATGAAAAAGTCATTTTCAAACTGGAAGCCGATGCCCAAAACGGTCGCCTGCTCGCATCAAATGAAGCTGGTGTCGCCGAACAGCCACATTCCTTTATGGGCGGAGGTTTTTTTATGGGAATGCTTCTCGGCAATATGTTGGGACGGCAGAGAATGACAGGCGCAAACCCCTCAGCACGCCGCGCCACACCGCCACCACGTCGCACCAAACCCAGCCCCTTTAGGCAAAGCCCCAGCGCACGCTCACGCGCTGGCTCAGGCAGTCATGCGTCTGGCAAGTAGGTTTGGTTATTGAGCAAGAATAAACCTGGGAGCCTGTCTGAGAACTAAATTTTTAAAAATTTCAATCAATATATAGTGGTTTATGTATTAAAAAACACTATATATTGTGGTCGCATTTTTTGAAAGCTAGTTCTCGGATAAGCTCCCAGGAGCCTGTCTGAGAATATGAGTCGTAGCGAGGGAAAGCCCAGATCAAGTAAAAGCAGATTTCGGTAATGCCAGTATTTTAAAAGACGGACGAGTTGTTTTTAATATAGGAGGAAATAAATACCGCCTTATCGTCTGGATAAACTATGCTTACCACATTGTTTATATTCGTTTTATTGGTACGCATTCCCAATACGACTGTATTGATGCGCAAACGATATAGGAAAAATAGGC
>JALVDQ010000113.1 GCA_027008885.1 Thiotrichaceae bacterium
ATTATTTTTCTTTTCTTTCTTTTCTTTCTTTTCTTTCTTTTCTTGTGGGGGTTATTATGAATACCCCCGCAATTATAACCCATTTACTCAATGTTAATAAAGACTATTAACTGCCCTAAGAGTGTCAATACTATTTATAAACTATTAAATCAACGAGTTAAAAATTTTATATTAGTTCTCAACAATCTCTGCGGTTCTCTGCGAATATCTCTGTATTCCTCTGTGTAACACTTAAGGCAGAGAAGTTACTACGAAAAATCTGAATTTTTTCTGCCCAGCTTATTCCAGGTATCAACTACCGTATCAGGATTAAGAGAAACACTGTCAATCCCCTGCTCCATCAGCCACTTGGCCAGTTCTTCATGGTCTGAAGGACCTTGCCCACAGATTCCTATATATTTATCTTGTTTTTTACAGGCATTTATTGCCATTTTTATCATTGCCTTAACCGCAGGATTACGTTCATCAAAACTATCTGCTACAAGACCAGAATCTCTGTCAAGCCCAAGTGTTAATTGTGTCATGTCATTAGATCCAATTGAGAATCCATCAAAATATTGTAAAAAATCATCGGCAAGAACGGCATTTGCGGGTAACTCACACATCATAATCAAGCGTAACCCGTTCTCTCCACGTTTTAAACCATTTTGAGCAAGCAATGCTGTAACACCTTGAGCTTCTTCAAGTGTACGCACAAAGGGAAGCATAACTTCAAGATTGTCAAATCCCATATTCTGGCGTACACGCCGAATAGCCTCACACTCCATTTCAAAGCAGGGTCTAAAGCTCTCATCCAGGTAACGTGCAGCACCGCGAAAACCGATCATGGGATTTTCCTCTACCGGTTCATACACCTTGCCACCGATTAAGTTTGCATATTCATTCGACTTGAAGTCCGACATACGCAAAATAACCGGTTTTGGATAAAATGCTGCTGCCAGTGTTGAAACACCTTCAATTATTTTATGGATGTAAAATTCTTTTGGGGATGGATACGCCTGTATACGCCGACTAATTTTTTCCTGTATTTCTTTTGCTTGCGCTTGATACTCAAGTAAAGCACGAGGATGAATGCCTATCTTGTTGTTTACTATAAATTCCATTCGAGCCAAACCAACCCCTTTATTGGGTAGCTGGCAAAAATCAAAAGCACGATCGGGATTACCAACATTCATCATAATCTTCAAATCTAGCTCGGGCATGATATCTATTTCAGTTTTAGTCACTTCATAATCAAGCAAACCTTTATAGATATAACCTGAATCACCTTCAGCACAGGATACAGTGACTTCACTGTTATCTGGAATGGTTCGTGTGGCATCACCACAGCCAACTACCGCAGGTACTCCAAGTTCACGCGCTATAATAGCAGCATGACAGGTGCGCCCTCCCCTGTTGGTCACGATGGCTGAGGCACGTTTCATAATGGGTTCCCAATCCGGGTCTGTCATATCCGTAACAAGTACATCACCAGGCTGGACAAGGTCCATATCATCCAGGCTTAATATGATTTTGGCTTTTCCCGAACCGATGCGGGAACCTATGGAGCGCCCTTCCGCAAGAATCTCTCCCTGCTCTTTAAGTTGAAAACGCTCAACAATGTGATTTGACTGGCTTTGTACGGTTTCCGGACGAGCCTGTACGATGTATATTTCGCCGTCAATGCCATCTAATGCCCACTCAATATCCATGGGGCGCTTATAGTGTTTTTCGATAATGACTGCCTGACGTGCCAGCTCTTCAACCTGTGCATCATTAATACAGTATTGCCGTCGCTGTGCTTCATCCACATCGACAATCTTTACAGGTTCATCAGCTGTATCAGCTGCGGGTGTGTAGATCATTTTAATTAACTTACTGCCCAGAGTGCGACTTAATACCGCTGGTTTATTATCGGCAAGGTTTTGTTTATACACATAAAATTCATCCGTATTTACAGCACCCTGAACCACCATTTCGCCCAGCCCATAGCTACCGGTTATAAAAACAACCTGGTCAAAGCCGGACTCGGTATCCAGGGTAAACATCACACCACTTGAACCAATATCAGAACGCACCATTTTTTGTATGCCTGCTGATAATGCAACTCCAGAATGATCAAAGTTTTGATGGACACGATAGGATATAGCCCGGTCAGTAAATAAAGAGGCAAACACCTTGCGAATGGCAGTTTTTATATTTGCAAGCCCCGAGACATTGAGGAAAGTTTCCTGCTGTCCTGCAAAAGAAGCATCTGGCAAATCCTCTGCCGTAGCCGATGAACGCACTGCCCAGGTGACTTCTTTGCCGTACTCTTCTTCAAGTTTTCTATAGGCCTTGTCAATATCGCTTTCCAGTGCTTCAGGCAAAGGAGTCTGCATAATCCAGTTGCGTATTATTTTCCCTGTTTTGGCTAATTCTTTTACATTATTAACATCAAGTTTTTCCAACAATTCATTGATTTTTCTACCTAGATTATCTTGTTCCAAAAAGCTGCGATAGGCATCAGAAGTTGTGGCAAAACCACCTGGTACATTAACTCCCAGGCTTCCCAAATTTTGAATCATTTCTCCGAGTGAGGCATTTTTCCCCCCTACCCGATCAATATCATCAATCCCCAATTTGTTTAACCAAACTACATTTTGTGTGTTCATATAAGTATGTCCTTTAAACTTTTTAAATTAATTCTGTAAGCCCCTGTGAGCCCATAAGCCCCTAAGTTCTAAGCTGGTGTACTATTTGCGCCGCAAGCTCTTCAATTGACTGGCTGGTTACATCCATGGGTTCTATCCCATACCTGTCATAAAGTGCCTGAGCCTTTTTAATCTCAGATTTACAGGTATCCAGAGAGGAATATTTGCTGTTTGGTCTTCTTTTTTCGCGTATCTGGTGTAAACGCTTTGCTTTAATAGTGGTTGCGAAGAGTTTATCCCTGTTATCCAGTAAAACTTGCGGTAATTCATTTTTCTCAAAATCATCCTCGGTAATGGGATAATTAGCGGCTTTGATACCATACTTTAATGCCAGATAGAGCGAAGTTGGTGTTTTGCCTGATCGTGATACACCTACGATAATCACATCTGAATATCCCAGTGTTTTCAACACCATGGCATCATCATGTTTAAGAGAAAAATTCAAGGCATCAATACGCGCATCATAAGATAGTGTATTGGTTAAGCCATGGCTCATGCCCGATTCGTGCGTTGGTTCAGTCTGAAGGTCTTTGCCAATTTTGCCTAAAATGCTTTCAAACACCTCATAATAATGACAACCAGACTGCTGAATAATGTCACTTATGCTTTGCTCGGGCATTGTTGCAAATACCAGGGGTTTATAGTGCTTTTCTTTACTAATTCTATTTATTTCAGCGGCAAGCATTTGTGCTTTTTCTTCAGAATTTACAAAAGGACGCTGATAGTAGGTAAAATCAATATGAGGGAATTGAGAAAGAAGACTGCGCCCCAGGGTTTCCGCCGTTATACCGGTACTTTCAGAGACAAAAAATACTGTCCGCTGGTCTGTATTATTCATTGCTATCTCGGACTTTTACGATTTCATGGGTTAAGTAATATCTTGCCACCAAAGATGACTTTTCATTTCATGCAAACGGCTTGTAGCACGTTCAAATTCAAACTGAAGTAGATATCCCTTATACATAACTTCAATTGATACCGAAGAGGATAGTATTAAATGAACATGAAAATCATAAAAAAGCATCAATTAAATTCAGAAAACGTCTTGCTGAACCCTCTTCTCCCTCATCCAGAACAGGAACTTCTGAAACAATAACGACCTTATAAGTCTTTGCCAGACAGATGTAACCCGCACTGGATCGCGGTCCACGGCAAAGTGCATCAAAACGGAAGCAGATACATCCATCACCGTAACTGACCACAGAAACCTTCCATCCAAATATTTTAATAGTTTCTATTGAAATATTTTTTACTCTGGAATAGTGGTCAAACAGGTGTTTAAGCCTCTCATCAGTAGCCGCTTGATGCGTTCGCTATCCTTCGTTTGCACTATTTTTCGTTTGCACTATTTTTCGTTTGCACTATTTTTCGTTTGCACTATTTTTCG
>JALVDQ010000114.1 GCA_027008885.1 Thiotrichaceae bacterium
CGGAAGCGTTGATACGAGCAGGGCAGGAACCTATGTATTGACCTATACCTCGCAAGATGCAGCAGGCAATAGCAGCAAGGTAAACAGAATCATCATTGTTAATAAAAAGAATGATAGCGATCAACCCAAAGAAGACTCCAGCAAAGGTGGCTCAATAGGTTTCTTGCTGCTTTGCATTGGGGTATTGGGCTTGCGCAGATTCAGGAAATAATTTTCCAGCCACCCACAATGTATTTCTTTTTCCAGTCTTCAAGCAGCTTCCTGATTTGCTTTTCGGAGCTGCTTACGCGGATTTCATGCTGTAATGGTTCTTTGCGGTTAGGGCTGTAATTAGTCAGGTGCAGGACATAGGCAGGAAAGTCCCGTGCAGCTTCTTCCTTGTTTGTTTTCCACAAGAGCAGTTTGCGAACCATGCTTGCCTGTTTCAGTGTTTTGGTCGCAACAATGCGCTCCATCACGGTACTTACGGGTAAGATCAGGTCATCAGCGACGCGCTCAAGCTCGGGTATTTCGGTAATATCTGAAAGCTGTGACATTTTAACATCATCAGGGTTTGCAGATTTATCCTCACGAATGCGCAAAAACTGTGGCGAAATAAGGCTGCAAAGAGGCAAGCGGCGTATGCCTTCCCAGCGCTTTTGCTCTTCATTCCATTCGATGATCATGCGGTCAATCGTGCTGCCGTGCGAGGTACGCGAGATAATATCGAGACAGGAAATTTCCACGACCAGTCCCGGCGTAAGCATCTGGTAAGCAACACGGTCGGAGTTAACCTCGGCATATTCACTCTCGGCAACCAGCGGTTTCAACTGTTTGAGGATCTCAATGCGTTGTTCATCGCTAAAACCGCCACCAACGCGGGATACAATCTGGAAACTGCCATCTGAACGAATCACTGCCAGCAACATGCTGTGCAACATGCCGGCACGATCATCAATGCCCTCGCTAAAACCTACCACCGCCAAATCCAGCGTATGACGGGGTTTGATCTTGAAAATGCCAGCGCTATCACTGCGCACAACAACACCTTCAGCACCTTCTTTATCTACCCATTTGGCATACTGCCTGAAGATCTTTTTTTCATCGCCAATAACGGTTTCAACTGAATGTACCCGTTGATGCTCACTGCCGACTGCCTTGCCAAAAATTTCTTCTATGCGTTTTATGGCATCGGCGTAGTGCATTGACAAGTCCACGCCATCCAGATCATAGATATTAAAAATGCCAAAACTGAGGCTGTCAACAGCCGCCTGGTCTTCTGGCTTGCGCGCAACGCGCACCACATCATGCACCCAGGGGCGTTTTCCATCAGATCGCCTGACATACAGTTCGCCACCAAGCAAGGCGGATTTGATGCCTGCCTTGCTGAGTTTTTTTGCGGCTTCAAGATGAAATGCCGCGCCTGAACGCACCGTACCACCAGGATTTAGAGTAAATGCTTCAGCACTTTTTTTATCTCCACGATAAACCAGGCAGGTAAATTCTCCATCAATCTTGCGACTGATAAAATAATCTCCAGCGGGGATGCGGTATTTGGCTTTTTCCCGATCAAGCGCCATCATCATACGCCCAAGCTGCCGCCGGCGCATTCTCACCTGTCTGAGAATATCGGGGTCAGTAATGCACTCGCTGGCTTTGCCTACGGCATAATCGCCAAGAATTTGCCTGAGCTTGTCTTTATTTAGAAGAGTATCCATAAGTTTAGAGCCTGTCCGTGAATAGTGAGCCTGTTGCGATCATATTACCAGACAGGCGTTTAATCTTTTAGATTTTCTCTTCACAGCTTCTGACTAATTCCGTATTGTTTGCACGGCTTTTTAAAAATATCTTTTTCCCCTGACAAATTTTTTTAGCGTGTGTCTGTTTCCTGAAAGTGCTCGCAAAATACTTCTGGAATAAAAGCTGTTTAGCATCTGTTTCTTTAGATAACAATGGCTTGCCAATTTAAAAACAGCTATTTTCTGAAGTTTTATAAAGATCGGCAAATCCATCAAAAAAGTATAAAAAACAGGGGGGATGGGTTTATCTTAAATCAATAGGCTGACAAAGAAATGATTTTTGGATAGACTCAGGCATCAAAAAATATGACCTGAATCAGACGAGCCTCGTGTGGATTCAGGAATCTATTAATTTAGTTTATTTTTCTATCAAAGGAATCAAAGGAAATAAAAATGCTAGTAACAAATCAAGCTCCAGACTTTACCGCCGCAGCAGTACTTGCTGATGGTTCAATCGTTGAAGACTTTAACCTGTTTGACAATCTGGGATCAAACGGAGCGGTATTGTTTTTCTACCCACTTGATTTTACATTTGTCTGTCCATCAGAGCTAATTGCTTTCTCACACAGAATTGAAGAGTTCACATCACGCGGTATCAATGTTATCGGTGTGTCTGTTGACTCTCAATTTTCACATCATGCCTGGAGAGAAACAGATGTCAGTAAAGGGGGTATCGGTCCCGTGAAATATCCGTTAGTTGCGGATCTTTCAAAGCAAATTTCAAAAGACTATGATGTACTTTTGGATGACGGTATCGCTCTTCGCGGTTCTTTCCTGATTGATGCGGATAAAACCGTAAGACATGCTGTAATCAATGATCTCCCACTTGGAAGAAATATTGATGAAATGATCAGAATGGTTGATGCCATGCTCTTTACTAATGAACATGGTGAAGTTTGTCCAGCAGGATGGCAGAAAGGTGACGAAGGCATGAAAGCAACAACAGAAGGCGTTGCTGAATATTTGTCAAAGCATGAGAATGATCTTTAATTAACAGCTTTAACCATTAGCAGTTAATGCTCAAGCTATTAAAAAGCCGTCATTTGACGGCTTTTTTGGTGATTGTAAAATCCATGTCTTTTATCAGGCAAACTGCTAAGAGTACTAATTCTTCATAGATTGCAATTCTTTAATCACACTTTTGTTATTATTTAATTTTGCATAATCCATAGCTGTCATACCTTGCTTGCTTTTATCATTAATATTTGCGCCTAATATAACCAGCTTTTTTGCAATTCCAGGATTATGGTTATATTGTGCTGCTATCATTAAAGCGGTTTCATCATTATTGACCCGTTTTTCCATATCTGCCCCTAACTTAATTAGTTGCTCTATCACCTCTGGGTATTTTGTATAGCCCGCTGCTCCGGTCAAGGGTGTCCCTTTAAAAATGCCATCAGCTTCATTAATATCTGCTCCTCTATCTACCAGAGCCTTGATTATTTTCGGATTAGCAGTTCCCATTGCTGCCCACATAAGGACAGGTCCATTTTTATTTCCTGCTTTTAAAGCCTCATCAGGGATTTCTGCCACAGAAGCCAGTGTTGCCTTCTCCCAAAATTGAAGCGTGCTGTACTCTCGATATGGATTACTGATTTTTATATAAGCCAGAAATAGAATAGTAATTCCGAGAAAAACAAGATAGGCGGGTTTTATTGATGTCATGATATATTCCAGATTATTATTTTTATGAAAGACAATATTCTTACCAGGAACAAATCATATTACAATAATTTTCAGATAAAAAAATGACCGCTATCCGCGGTCATTGCTTTTGTCACCAATTTGCGTAAATCACGCTTTTGTTTCTGTCGTTTTGCCTTGCGGCTTTTTTCATGCACCCCACCCTTGCGCATAATGGTGGCCTGGGCGACGGGATTGCGTCGATTATGTCTGGTAGGCATTTTGCCCTCCTTTTTCTTGATTTAAAGTTAGTCTTGGTTGTAGTTAAAGCTGTGTTTTGCAGGTCGGGTTAGCCTAAGCGTAACCCGACAAGCCCGACAAGTTCGTTACGCTACCTCAGGTAGCATAAACCAGTAAGGGTTCTTGACTTTACGATGTAGCTTCTGGACACGTTTTTCCCGCATAAGAAATTCGGGTCCCTGTGGTGTTTTCTGAAAAGCAAACTGTTTTGGCAGTTTGGTATACAGTGAACGCGGTGGTTTGCTGTATTTGATGTTCTTCAGTAAAGCACCAATTTCGAAGCTGTGATAGTAAATACGTCCAATACCCAAATCATGCCGAATAAAGTCAATAGCGGCTGCAAGCATTG
>JALVDQ010000115.1 GCA_027008885.1 Thiotrichaceae bacterium
AATTCCTTATACACTGCAAAAGAAACGACAGGCTTTTTTTGCAGAAAATGAAATCCAAAAACCGGGAATAATTGTGTATTAATGAGTGGGGAATTTCGACACCCTAGGCACTGCCCCCCGTGTTTCGTTCCCCCAACACTGCCAAAACAGTTAATTTAAGTTTAATTTACCTGTATCGCGTTTTTTCATATTGTGTTTGACATCCACTTTTTCATTAGGATAACCCAGGACAACGGCATGTTTGAAATTAATAAGAAAAGACAGGTTTCCTATCCACGGCTGTGGCACGTCATATTCTACCGTTAATATTCGTTTATTGCTTTTTCTGAGGCGTTTAAGGGTAAATGGATTTTTGGTTTTCTTGTCAGGTCGGGTACCTGGTCTGCTATTGTAATAAGCCTGCTCCAAAGCACGCAGGTTATTGACATTTAAGTATTTTTCAATTTTTGAATTGATGATTCTCATATTCGCCTTTTTTATATTAGGCTCCGATGCAATATTTTTCATCATTCCTTTAACGCTACTAAACTCAACATAGTAGGGAGCTACCTTAACGATGGCACTGGCAATCAGGACTGCCAGACCTGCCGCGAGTAACCAGGATATGAGTGTTGCGCCATTTTGATATTTTTTTTGATTTATTTTCATTATTATTAACCCGTATCTTTCTTAACTCAGATTTTAGCCAGAGTTTATCGCTTATATTATTAAGCTAAGCTGAACTTTCGGGTTTAATTTACACCTAATCCTATTCTGCTTGCCTGAAAGCCATCTCCACCGCTTTGCCAGTTCCAGTGCATCCACACAAAAGAGGCTTTACCAACCAGGTTGGCTTCAGGAACAAAGCCCCAGAAGCGTCCATCGCTGCTGTTATCGCGGTTATCTCCCATCATAAAGTAGTGTCCTTCTGGTACTTTAAATTTGCCGGGGCGAGTGGGCGTTGGGAACAGGATTAAATCATGTGCCTGGGCATCGGGCAGTGTTTCCTTTAATTGTTCTGCCATGACTTCCTGACCACCTCTGTCAAGTGTTTTATGTTTTCCATCCGCCTGATATTTTGCAGGAACGCCATTGATAATGAGTTTTTTATCGGCAGTCCAGACAACTTCATCACCTGGCAAGCCAATTAAACGCTTGATAAAGTTGACTTTTGGATGCGGAGGATAACGAAACACCACAATGTCACCACGTTTTGGCTCCCCTGTGTCAATTATTTTGGTATGAATGACCGGAAGCCGAATCCCGTAGGCATATTTTTTTACCAGAATAAAGTCACCAATTTCCAGTGTGGGAATCATTGAGCCGGAGGGAATCCTGAATGGTTCCGCGACAAAAGAGCGCAAAAAGACCACAATCAGCAGAACCGGAAGGAAGGATTTGGCGTAGTCAACCAGTATCGGCTGCTTGTCACGGGGTGTCTTCTTTTCCTTGCCGCGTTGCATTATCCAGTAAACAATAACGATAAGTGCCGCAATGAGTGTCAGACTGACCAGTATCAGCTCAAGATCAAAACTCGATTCCATCAGCTTTCATCCCTCTTGAGTACCGCCAAAAATGCTTCCTGTGGTATTTCAACATTACCCACCTGTTTCATACGTTTTTTTCCTGCTTTTTGTTTTTCCAATAATTTGCGTTTTCTGGAGACATCACCGCCATAACATTTAGCCGTAACATTTTTACGCAAGGCTTTTACATTTGAGCGCGCAATTATCTTTCCGCCGATGGCTGCCTGAATGGCAACATCAAACATTTGTCGCTGAATAACCTCTTTCATGCGCTCAACTAATACCCTGCCCCTGCTCTGGGCAAAGTCACGATGCACGATAATGGAGAGGGCATCGACAGTGTCGCCATTGATTAATATATCTACTTTAACCAAAGGCGCCGGCTCAAAGCGATCTATTTCATAATCAAATGAGGCATATCCGCGACTGACTGATTTTAGCCTGTCGAAAAAGTCCAGTACGACTTCACTCAATGGCAGGTCATAGGTCAGAGTGACCTGATTTCCCAGATACTGCATTTCTTTTTGCACACCACGTTTTTCAATGCACAGCGAAATCACATTGCCGACATACTCCTGGGGCAACATGATGGTTCCGCGAATAATTGGCTCGCGTATTTCGGCAATATAATTGACTGCGGGCAAATCAGCCGGATTGTGGATTTCTATTACCTCGCCCTTGGTTGTTTCTACTTCATAGATAACCGAGGGGGCTGTTGTAATCAGATCCAGCGCATATTCACGCTCCAGACGTTCCTGAATGATCTCCATGTGGAGCATCCCAAGAAAGCCACAACGAAAGCCAAAGCCTAAAGCCTGCGAGGATTCAGGTTCATAATTCAGCGAGGCATCATTCAGGCTTAATTTGTCCAGTGCTTCACGCAAGTTTTCGTAATCTTCTGCACTCACCGGAAAAAGCCCGGAGAAAACACGCGGCTGTATTTCTTTAAAGCCTGCCAGGGCTTCATTTGCAGGATTTTTAACATCAGTAAAAGTATCACCAACCTTGGCTGCTTCAATATCTTTTATGCCCGCAATGACATAACCCACTTCGCCTGCCAGCAGTTCTGATTTATCCTCCCGCTTGGGCGTAAAAATACCAACCTGGTCAACCAGGTATTCCTGTCGGGTTGACATTGGCATGATTTTTGACTTTTTGCTAATTCGTCCATCAACCACACGCACCAGCGACACAACACCCAGATAATTGTCAAACCACGAATCAATAATAAGTGCTTTAAGCGGCGCGTCAGGATCACCTTTAGGTGGCGGTATGCGCTCAACCAGTTGTTCCAGCAAATCTTCAATGCCGACTCCGGTTTTTCCACTGACATGAATGGCATCGGTTGCATCTATGCCTATGATTTCTTCTATTTCCTGCGAAACACGATCAACATCAGCCGCAGGAAGATCAATCTTGTTAAGCACAGGAACAACCTCCAGGTCGAGATCAATGGCGGTATAGCAGTTAGCGACACTTTGTGCTTCCACGCCCTGTGAGGCATCAACTACCAGCAATGCACCCTCACAGGCAGACAGCGAACGCGAAACTTCATAGGAAAAATCAACATGCCCAGGCGTATCAATAAAGTTCAGGTGGTAGGTTTTGCCATCCTTTGATTTAAAATCGAGCGAGACACTTTGTGCCTTGATGGTAATACCGCGTTCCCGTTCTATATCCATCGAATCGAGCACCTGGGCATCCATCTCGCGCTCACTCAAGCCGCCACAGTGCTGGATAAAGCGGTCTGATATGGTGGATTTGCCGTGATCAATGTGGGCAATAATTGAAAAATTTCGTATATTCTGGTTTGCTTCAGCCATTCGCAAGTGCTTTTCTTAATTCTGTCTCATCAAAGAAATGATAGAAAATAACTTCGTTTTTAAACATTACGACGGGTACGTCAACATTATATTTATCACGTAATAGCGGGTCGTTATCTATATCTATCTGCCTAATTTCGTATTTCAGCTCCTCCTGAAGCTGAAACAAAGAAGCCACCATCTGTTCGCACAGGTGGCAGCCTTCGCGATAATACACTATTAGTTCGACTGGGGACATGCCAAATTATTTTTGATTAGGGATTACTGATTAGTTCTTTGCTTCTGCTTTTAATGGCAGAAATTTGGATGAGCCATTCCTAAGTATAAGCAGGGCATAGAACTTTCCAGGCTTCAGCTTCATCGCCAGTGACTGAAACTGATTATAATTCGTGATGTTTTCTCCATTTAACATCCGTAAAACATCCCCCGCTTTTACACCAGCCTTGCGTGCAGGATCACCTTTAACTCGCTTAACCAGAACGCCGCCATCAATTTCAAGTGAATCTTTAGCTGTTTCATTCAATTCGGTTACTTCCATTCCCAAAATTGGCTCAAGTTTTTTGGGTTTCTCAAGTTTTTTTGCGGAATTTCTGGCAAATTCTTCTGCACTGGGTAATTCAGCCAGTTTAAGTGTGAGTGTTTTTAGCTGACCATTTCTTTTGATTTTAAGGCTTACGGGCTTGTCAACGGGGGTAGAACCGACAAGAACAGGAAGCTCCGAGGAATTGCGTACTTTTTTGCCATCAAATTCAAGAACAATATCCCCTGCCCGCAATACATTTATGGCAGGACCCTGTTTTATAACTTCAACAATCAGTGCTCCGGTTGGGGCATTGAGCCCGAAAGACAAGGCAAGTTCTCTGCTAACATCCTGAATATAGACACCTAACCAGCTTCTGGAGACCTTGCCTTTTGACATAAGCTGTTCAACGACACGTTTGGCAACGTCAATCGGTATGGCAAAAGAAACTCCCATAAAGCCGCCTGTGCGACTGTAAATCTGGGAATTAATTCCAACTACCTCGCCCTTAAGGTTAAATAAGGGACCGCCAGAATTGCCAGGGTTTATGGCAACATCGGTTTGAATAAAGGGAATATAATCTTCGGAAGGCAAGCTGCGACCTTTCGCACTCACAATTCCCGCAGTAACGCTGTGATCAAAACCAAACGGTGAACCTATGGCTACGACCCATTCACCTACTTTCAGTTTCTCCGAGCTTCCGGTTTCAAGTACCGGAAGGTCGTGCGCGTTTACCTTTAGCAAGGCAACATCACTGCGTTTATCACTGCCTATGACCTTGGCAAGCAATTCGCGTCGGTCACTCAGTTTGACGATGATTTCATCAGCATCTGCAATAACATGATAGTTGGTAACAATATAGCCATCCTTGCTGATAATAAATCCGGAACCCAGTGAGCTGGTATCCCTGTCCTCTTTATCGGGAGGAAGGCTTCCATCGGGCGGAAGGCTCCCACCTGGCACGTCGAAAAAACGTCGCATGAGTTCATCCAGCATTTCACTCTTGTCACCATTGCCAGAAAAATCATGAAAGGATTTTCTGCCAAACTTGCCATTATGAGTTGTGCTAATGTTCACAACAGCCTTGCTGTGCTGTTCAACAAGCTCTGTAAAGTCAGGCAAGTCAAGTGCCTGTACCTGCACAAATCCTGCAAGCAACAGGATTGAAATAATAAAGGAATAAATTCTATGCTTAATAAACATTACCGTATTTTCTCCTACCTGAATCCCTAAGACTCGCTAGTGACAGACATGCGAGATATGCTTTGCTTTGCAGTGGATTTAAAAATCCCTGCCAAGCCAATATCTCGTCCCTTGTCCAGATTAAAGTCACGGATCCAGGAGCCTGTCTGAGAATAGTGAATCTACTGCGGAAAAGCTGAATTTGGCTAGATTTCCCCTCAATTTTCGTCAAATAGAACAACTATTCGCCTCAAATTGATAAAAAATCTAGCTCAAACCAGCTTTCCCTCGCTACGACTCATATTCTCAGACAAGCTCCTAGATAAAAATATATAAAAAAAAGGGGGGATGGGTATCTAATACTTATAAATTGACAGAAGCTCTACGCACAACTTGAGGTTCAAAATGTCTTGCCAACTGATATCTGGAAAAAATATATCGAATAAGCAACAATCCGATTAAAAGCCCTGATATACCACCAAAAATACTGGCGAGTTCCCCGAACAGTATCTTAGCAAAATAAGCAAAAATAAACAGTAAAAGCAGGGGAAGAATATAGATTGTAAATGTAGCCAATAACAGCCTGGAAGATTTAATTTCCAGAACAACTGTTTCACCTTTTTTTAAATCGTAGTTGTTTTTTATACGCAAGTCATACGCCCCGCTATTAGCCCCGCCATTAACCCCGCAGACAGACCTGGAAGAACAGCTTGAACAGGCAGATACTTTTTCAGATTTCAGGTAGGCATAACCATTTTTAATAAAGCTAACGGTTGCTGTTTTTTCTGCTAATGACATTTTGTTTATTTTTCTGGATTTGCGGGATCAAGCAGCAGGCTTACTTGCGCCGAATATTATTTAATATGTTTTTCAGGGTACTTTCCGGCACTTCACCAACCACCGTGACGACAAAATCATTTTTTCTCTGGCTTAATACATTGAGTGCGCCAGAATTAACAACAACATTATTTGCTGGCTCATCCTTGCTATAGGGAGAAACAAAAACCGACAATGAACTTAAGCCATCAGAAACAATATAATGTTTTGTCTTGCCACCCTTGTCATGCACATTCGGTGCTCTGCGAATAGCATATCCTTTGGGCAGGGAATCGACGACCCAGCCATCTCCAAGATCAGGCAGTTTCAGCTGCTTTGCATTCCGTGAGGAGTTTTTGGCATCGGCAATAACCACCGTCGTTTTTACCTTGCCTGAAGTTGCTTGCTCGATTTTGGACTTGCCCGAAGCTGATGCAATATTGATGGTGGTAAACATAAACCGTTCAACCGGTTTATGTGATTTTCCGACCAAAACATAATCAAGCAACATGCCTGTTTCTTTATTGATACAGTATTTTTGCAGATAACGCTCACGGTCTTTAGGTCTTGCGGTAACAATCACGCAGGGAAGATTTGCAACCCGATTCGTTCTTCCCAAATCAAAGGAATAGACCTTTCCCATCTCTGGGCTGATTCTGGGTATTGATGCCAGGGAAAAACCCTTGAGCTCACGCGAAACCTTGCTGCCCTTTTCGTTTAAACGGACTACCGTTTCATTTTCAACACCATTAACAACCGTGTGTTCTATTCGCAGGGTGGAAAGCACTTCCCCCCTGACGTAAGCCAGAGTTCCCTTGTAGGAAAGCTCATGCAAAGACTGATTCATCCTGTTAAGTAATGTGATGGCAGCCTCATCAGCAAATACGGATGAAGTCATCGTCAGCAAGGAAACAAGCAATACGCCCGCGTTCAGGTTTAAACGGCTCATGGATTTAATTCGCATATGCAATAACACGCACAGAAGGAACAAATGAGGTATTAGATGCATATTGCATGTGACTATCAACATAGCGTTTTAAAAGCATCCGGGTACGCGCATCTGCCTGTTTAAATTCATTCGTCGCTACTATTTGCGAAGCAGGGACAGTTTCGGCGGTTTTTGCCATGCCTGCGTCCAGCATATTGCTTCCATTTAGCTGAGGGCTATTCTGCTGGAAGCTCTTCTGCTGAGGGCTCTGAAAACCCAAAAATGCCACCGCAGCAACTGATGCCGCCAGTGCCAGCCCGCCAACAGGACGTAGCCATGAAGAGAAAGACCATGAATCATCATTTGCAGGCTGTTTTTTATTGCCTGAGTTATTCGCGCTATTCGCGCTACCAACAACATCAGTGTTAACTTGCACCTGATGATATTCATCTTCCGCCTCAAGCCTGTCATGTATGCCCGCCAGGAAACTGGAGTCTGCTGTCAGCGTGGTTTCAGTCGTCCGCATG
The DNA here is from genome assembly GCA_027008885.1 of Thiotrichaceae bacterium. Classification (GTDB taxonomy): domain Bacteria; phylum Pseudomonadota; class Gammaproteobacteria; order Thiotrichales; family Thiotrichaceae; genus Cocleimonas. The sequence goes on from JALVDQ010000115.1 coordinate 7,302, forward strand.
ACTTCACCGATTAACGCATAAGATGACAGTTTTTGACGTAATTCACTGTTTGATGCCAACTCATCCAGCACCCGTCTCTGCTCAAAAGAACCCGTTTCATTATCTAATAATGCTGATAAATGTTCAGTCAAAGAGACGTGAGCTGATGGTTTTGTGTTATTTTTTTTATCCATTTTTCACTTCCAAATAATTCTTACTAAGATGGACAATCGCAAACTGACTAAGTTCATCCCCTAATATAATAATATTCATAAACTTTCGCCTTTAATCTATGTGCTAACCCTAGCCATTAGCAGATGCCTGTTATGTCGCATCCAGTAATGGCATTAATTCTTTCTCTATTGCCTCTCTAGCCCTGAAAATTCTGGAACGCACAGTTCCTATTGGACATTCCATCGCTTCAGAAATTTCCTCATAACTTAAGCCTTCCAGTTCCCTTAAAGATATTGCAATTTTTAAGTCATCAGGTAAAGCATTAATTGCACGATGCACCGTATGTTTGACTTCATCACTGAGCATTTCATTTTCAGGTGTACCAATTTCTCTTAACTTGGCTCCCCCATCATATTGTTCTGCTTCCTGCGCATCAATATCATCGTCAGGCATTCGCCGACTTTTTGAAACCAGGTAATTTTTGGCTGTATTGATCGAAATGCGATATAACCAGGTATAAAAAGCACTGTCACCCCGAAAGTTTTTCAAACCACGGTAAGCCTTGATAAATGATTCTTGCGAAACATCCATGGCAATATGCGGGTCTTTGACGTAACGACTCACAAGATTAATCACTTTTTGCTGATATTTGATGACCAAAATATCAAAAGCGGATTTATCTCCTGACTGTACTCGTTTGACCAGTTCTAAATCTGTTTGACTCTCGCCCATTAGGGCATATCTCCTCTACGATTTATTATGACAAGCTTCCCTGCTCATATGCTCTTCACGTTAGAGCATAATCAAATAAAATCCGACACTTCTAAAGTCTAAATTTACACGATAGTATGATAATCTAAACAGCCAAGATAACCAACCTACAAAATAAAATGCATGATGTTCTTATTATAGGCAGCGGCGCTGCTGGTCTGACCCTGGCTCTAAGCCTTCCAGAAACCATGAAAATTGCACTCTTGAGCAAAGATGTATTAACAGAGGGTAGTACATTTTACGCCCAGGGGGGGATTTCTGCCGTACTTGATAAAACCGATTCTTTTGAATCACATATCGCAGACACACTCAATTCAGGTGCAGGTTTGTGCGATGAAGACGTGGTTCGCAATGTCGTAGAAGGTGGTCCAAAAGCGATAGACTGGCTACTTGAGGCAGGCGTTCCTTTCACTCGTGAAGACAACAGTATAGAAGGAAGTGCCGGTCTGCATCTTACGCGTGAAGGCGGTCACAGCAAGCGTCGCGTTGCCCATGCTGCGGATGCCAGTGGCAAGGCAATAGAAACCACACTGGTATCAAAACTTAAATCAAGAAAAAATATTGAAGTTTTTGAGCATCATATTGCAATCGACCTGATAACCGCTCGCAAACTGAGCCAACGAGAAAATCGTTGCATTGGAGCCTATGTTCTTGACAGAAAAAAGCAGCAAGTTACAACATTCAAGTCACGTTTTACCATCTTGGCCACGGGAGGAGCCAGCAAGGTTTATCTCTATACCAGTAACCCTGACGGATCAAGTGGCGATGGTATTGCCATGGGCTGGCGTGCCGGCTGTCGCGTTGCCAATATGGAATTTATGCAGTTTCACCCCACCTGCCTGTACCACCCACATGCAAAATCACACCTGATTACCGAGGCAGTTCGCGGCGAAGGTGGCAAACTCCTGCTACCTGACGGTACACGTTTCATGCCTGAGTTTGATTCACGCGCCGAGCTTGCACCAAGGGATATTGTCGCCCGCACCATCGACCATGAAATGAAACGCCTCGGCATTGATTCTGTTTTTCTGGATATTAGCCACAAGCCCAAAGACTTTATTCTAGAACACTTTCCCAATGTTTATGCTATGTGTGAATCATTTGGCTATGACATGAGCAAGGAACCCGTTCCGGTAGTGCCTGCTGCCCATTATACCTGTGGTGGCATTATGGTTGACCAGACAGGACACACAGACATTGACGGACTTTATGCCATAGGTGAAACAACTTTTACCGGTTTGCATGGTGCAAATCGCATGGCAAGCAACTCACTGCTGGAATGCATTGTTTATGGACAGGCGAGCGCGCAGGATATTATTCGGCGGCATCAAAAACAAACCAGGCAACCCGACTATGACATCCCGGAGTGGGATGAAAGCCGCGTTACCGACTCAGATGAACGTGTTGTCATCAGTCATAACTGGGATGAAATACGTCATTTTATGTGGGATTATGTCGGCATTGTGCGCACCACCAAACGCCTGCAACGAGCCAGAAACCGGATTGAACTGCTGCTTTCCGAAATTGATGAATACTACTCAAATTTCCGTGTCACCAGCGACCTTATCGAATTAAGAAACCTCGCAGAAGTTGCACGCCTGATTATACGCTCAGCCCAGCAAAGAAAAGAAAGTCGTGGCTTGCACTATACTCTGGACTATCCGCAAACAGACCCTGCCCTGGACAAGGTCAACAGCATACTTGACCCGATAAAACGCAGTGGCGTAGCAACAACGATTTAAAAAAGTATCAAAAACAGGGGGGGATGGGTAACTGAGGACAAAAGACGGAGGACGGAGGATAGAGCAATCTCGCAGCTTGGCTTAGATACGCATAAAACCAAAGCTTGAGATCACTATGCTGCTTGCGTATCCCGCTTATTTATTACGACATGAAAACTTTAATCACAGGCATACATGCCATCGAATCCGCGCTCAAAAATGATGCTGAAAATATTATTCAGGTGTGGATAGCTGAAAACAAACGCAACCAGCGTATAAAAGGGCTGATTCAGCACGCCCAAAAACGCGGACTTATTGCGCATCGAGCAGACATGAAAGCGCTCGATAAACTTGCCGGAACACACCAGCATCAGGGTGTAGTTGCCGAATATCGTGCCGCAACAAGCTACAATGAAGATGACTTGCTGGATCTGCTGGAAAAAACAGATTCAAACCCGCTCTTGCTCGTTCTGGATGGCATCACCGATCCGCATAACCTTGGCGCCTGTTTGCGAACCGCAGATGCGGCTGGTGTCCTGGCAGTTATTGCTCCCAAGGACAATGCCGTTGGTATTACACCCGCCGCCCGCAAGGTTGCCTCAGGCGCAGCAGAAACAGTTCCATTTATACAGGTCACCAATCTGGTGCGCAGCATGGAAAAACTCAAGCAAATGGGAATCTGGTTTATTGGCACCAGTGACAAGGCAACGACCGATATTTATACACAAAATTTCAAAACACCCACTGCCATTGTCATGGGCGCAGAAGGCAAAGGCTTGCGCCGCCTCACCGAAGAACATTGCGATGAACTGGTTGCCATACCCATGGCAGGACAGGTCAGCAGCCTGAATGTATCGGTAGCTACGGGCGTTTGTTTGTTTGAGGTGGTAAGACAACGACAAACCTGAACAAATAGCGGTGTTGTAGCGATACTATTGGCAACAATAATTGAGATAATCATCATACAAAGTATTGCCGGGTCCTTGCATATACGTTGAAAATTCAAAAAAGATGGTTTTTTTAACCAGTCTTGAGGTTGAGCGAATTTGTCTTCTGAATTGACTAAAAGGTGCAGCAGTGTAAGTTCCATTAACAAGTCTAAATGCTTCATTATTCGACCAAAGTTGAACATCATTTCTTCTTAACACTGGTTTTAGATACCTGAAATATTTTCGAGCTTGCCTGATAGAAACGTGTCCTGCGCCAACGCTGTCTTGATGAGCAATAATGTCAATATCAATGAACGGGTCATTTGGATCATCAGGATCATCATCCAAAATTTCGTCCCACCAATTCGCATAGGCTTCCGGGTCACGCGCTTCATTTCCGTAAAACGCATTATCAGATGCAATATAGGGTGAAATCATGGTACTCAAACCTGTTTCATTGTGGGCATACAGGGATAATTCAGAATAATATCTAACAGCATCATCTCTAAAGGTTTGGTGACCTGAGCGAATCACATTGGCATCATTAAATTCGGTAGGAAAATACCAGCCCACTAGAGATTCATGTATCGCGCCGTTATATTCAGAGTAACCATAAAGAGCATCAAGTTGAGTCAGCAGATTCTTTGCACGGTTAATAATATCGTCGATTTGGTAATTAAACTCAAACTGCTGGGAAGCATTGTTGTAGCTTACTTTAAAAGACTCTTCCAAACCTAGACCAAGGTATACATCAATTCCCTTTTGATCTGCTCGCGTTAAAATATGTTCAATAGGATCATTATTAGCTGCTGACAAGGTATAAAAATTATCAGAATAATTTGCAAAAATGGTATTGTTGTAGGCAGAGTACTGAATTACGATTGTATCAATACCAATGTTTTCCATATTATCGACTTGTTGATACCACCACTGAGCCTCTTGTTGAGCATTAGTTTCATTTAGCTGAATAAACCCGCCGGAAAGAAAACGGGTATTAGAATAAGAGAGTTCCGGTATCAATAATATACTTACTACAGTTAGAATAAGCATTTGAACTTTTATATATTTGAACATCTTTCTATCCTTTAGTTTTCAATTGCTACAATGTCTAATATAGCTCTTTAAAATAAAATTTCTGTATTTTTTCTGAACGAAAGATATGACGGTCGACATTCCGCACCTACAAATTCAATTTAAAGTATTCTTTCTCGTTCCCATGTTCCACGTGGGAACGCAGCCCGGACGCTCCAGCGTCCCGTTCGTAACGCTGGAAACGTAACCTGCGTTGAGTATGCGAAACACGGGATGCTGTGTTGTTAACCATTGTCCTGTGTTTGTTCCTCAACGCAGGCTGCGCAAAAAATATATAAAAAACAGGGGGGATGGGTGAGACAGAGGACAGAGGACAGAAGACAGAATATAGAGCATATAGTCTGTGGTGAATTATAGGGTCGGTGACGTTTACGCAACCGAGCAGATTTTTATTGTGCCGTCTCTAATATTTTTCTGTTTTCTTCAACTGCTTCTGTATTCTCTATATCCTCTGTATTCTCTGTTTGTTTCTCTGAATAGCTGGCTCTAAGTAGCTCAAGCAATTCCAGATTGGCATAGCCATCTCCTGGCAGATCGTGCTCCAGTTGCCAGGTTCTGATCGCTTCTCTTGTTTTTGAGCCGATTTTACCATCAGCTTCTCCTGGATCATGTCCTGCAACTGCCAGACGTAGCTGGATTTCTTTTATCTGTGCACGGCTAAGTGCCTTGTCATCACGGGGCCAGGCGATCTGGTTTGTTTCTCCATCCCCAAACAACTCACTTAAAAGAGCAACTGTCATTGCATAGCTACTTGATTTATTGTAACTTTTTATAACATTGAAATTATGCGTAACAAGAAAAACCGGACCAAAGCGACCCGCAGGAATAAACAACGTGGCAATTCGTTGCAGATTTTCAAAGGGCTTGCCATTAACACGTTCTACACCGAGTAATTTCCATTGAAAGAAACGCAGTTCATAAGCAGATGAATTCAGGCGCCAATCAAAATCTTTGGGTAATTTGACTTCCACACCCCAGTGTTCACCACGTCGCCAGCCTGATTTTGATAAATAATTTGCGATTGACGCCAATATATCCGGCAAGGATTTCCACAGGTCTTTTTTACCGTCTTTATTGTAGTCCAGCGCGTAACGCACATAGGAGCTTGGCATAAACTGCGCCTGTCCCATCGCTCCTGCCCATGAGCCAACAAGTTTTTCAGGCGAGAGTTTTTGCTGTTGAATCATGGAAAGTGCGATCAGCAGTTCTTCTTTGGCAAATTCAGCACGCTTGCCATGATAGGCAAGTGTTGCAAGTGAGCGCAGTACATTCTTCTTGCCGTAATTGCGCCCAAAATCACTTTCCATTGCCCAGATGGAGAGAATTATTTCACGTTGAACGCCAAATTCCTCTTCCAGTGAATCAAACAGTTTTTTATGTTTTTTTAGTAATCTGCGCCCTTTTTTTATGCGTCTTTTTGAGGTTGCGTTATCAATATAATCCCAGATATTACGGGTAAATTCAGGCTGGTCAGCATCAAGTTTAATCACTTCAGGATCATACTTTAGCGAAGCAAGCGCCTTTTGAAAATTTTCCTCTGTGATTCCATAGAGTAGCGCCTCTTTTTTAAAGTCCTGCTTCCACTCTTCAAAATCTTTATCCATACCCAGATCAGCACTCGAAAGCACAGGAAAGCCAAGCAAAAACAAGGACAATAGAAACCCCGGGAAGATACAACCCATCCCCCCCCTTTTTACTCTATTTTTATTTTTGAAGAATTGTGCCATTAGTATGTTTTAGCTTTAAA
>JALVDQ010000116.1 GCA_027008885.1 Thiotrichaceae bacterium
AGACAGAAGACAGAAAATAGAGTTTCGTAGGTCGGATTAGCCTGAGCGTAATCCGACAAGATCATGGCACTATGTTGGATTACGCTACGCTAATCCAAGCTACGCAAAATATGTAAAAACAGGGGGGGATGGGTATACAGAGGACTGAAGACAGAAAGCAGTTGCGTAACGGGTACTTAGTAGCCATAAAAAGCATTCTGAATCCAGTTAATTTTCTGGAGCTTGCCTTTGCCATCAATCGCAACGACATCGAAGCGCATGGATGTTTGTGGGGCGTATTGTTGCTGGTAGGCAAGTGCGGCTTTTATAATGCGTTGCTGTTTTTTGCTGGTAACGCTCATTGCAGCACCACCAAAATCGCTGTTGCTGCGATAACGGACTTCAATAAAAACTGTGAAATCAGCATCCTGCATAATGAGATCAACTTCTCCTGCTTTTGTGGAGAAGTTTCGCTTTAGCAGCTTGAGCCCCTTTGAGAGCAAAAAGGCGCATGCCTGCTCTTCTGCCTTGTTTCCCCTTATTTTCTTTGTTGTCAAGCTCGAAAAAAGATTTAGTTGCTTCATTTTTGGGTGTAGTCAGAACTTATTTGGCTGGTTTAACGCCGCCCAGACGGGGTGTGACTTTAACCGCAGGTTTATAATTCAATAATTGCAATACCTGCTTGTTGCCGGGGTGTGTCGGGTAGTGTTTTTGCCAGTCGTGCAGTTTGATGCGGAAAGCGGGGCTGACCACACCGCTGCCCTTAAAACCTTTGACCAGGTAGCCAAGCTCCAGCCAGCCTCTTAACACGGGGTTGGCAGTTCTTCTTGCGCTATCCAGCTCGCTGCGGGGGATTGACAGAACATGCTTCCAGATACGATCATGGTTCAGATTTATCTGATATTCTTCGCCCAGGGTTGGCTCTTGCAAAAGTAGCTCTCGCACCAATGCCAGTTTATCATTACTTGCTTTGGCTGAATTCATGCGCATCCTCAATATTTTTTGTGCCAGCCCTATGGGCAAGCCGTTAACACGCTGTGGCAAAATGCGTAACACTTCACTAAAGTTTCTGTCATTCTGCGCGAGCAGAGCCTGGCTGAAACGGTAGCGTGCCTGATTTTCAGTATTCAAACCGGAGTAATTAATGGGTGCCAGATAACGCTGCGTCAAGTCAGCATCATTAAACGAGGCGGCAAGTTCTGCTGCTTGCAAAATCAACCTTTCACGCTGGGGAGAACGGTAGTGTCTGGATGCCGCGAAATAGGCGCTGGCTGCTTCACGTTTTTTTCCTGCCTTTAAAAGTGCATTTGCTTGCTGAATGTCTTTACCATTCGGGAGATTATTAAAATCAAAGCCAGGTAATCTTATTTTAGGTACAATGACTGGAGCGTCCGGGTTTGCACACGCGCCCAGGCATAACAGGGCGGGAAGTAAAAAAATTCCTTTTTTCATTATTTTTATCCTTTTCGACGATTAAATCTACCTCTCAAGTATACCATTTAATGACAAAAAAATATACAGAAAGACAGCAAAAACAAGGCAATAAGCAAGGAAGCTTAAGTATTGTTGCGACACCCATCGGTAATCTGGGTGATATTACATTAAGAGCGCTTGAGGTCTTGAAACAGGCACAGCGGATTCTCGCGGAAGATACCCGCAATACCCGCAAGCTGCTGGCTCATTTTGGTATTCAGGCTGATTTGCAGGCTCTGCATGAACACAATGAGCAAACAAAAATCGCGCAAATAAAAAACTGGCTGGATGCGGGTGATGATCTTGCGCTGGTGAGCGATGCGGGAACCCCACTGATCAGCGATCCGGGCTATCATCTGGTAAAGCAACTCGCCGCCGAAGGTTATCAGATTGTGCCAGTTCCGGGAGTCAGTGCGATCATTACCGCGCTCTCGGTAGCAGGGCTGGCAACCAATCGCTTTAGCTTTGAAGGCTTTTTGCCGGCAAAATCGGTGGCGCGTATGAATATGCTGCAAGCAAATGCCAAACAACCTCGCACCCAAGTTTACTATGAATCGTGTCATCGTATCCAGCAAACAATTGTAGCCATGGCAGAAGTGTTTGGAGCAGACAGAAAAGTCGTGCTGGCGCGAGAATTAACCAAGCTTTACGAGCAAATATATCGCGGTGATCTGGGGCAACTTCAGGACTGGCTGAAAGCCGATTCAAATCACCAGAAAGGCGAGTTTGTGGTAATAATTGAAGGTTATATTGAAGAACAAAACAGCACGCAGATAAATGCCAGCAGCGAAAAACTGCTGCAAGTTCTGATCGCCGAATTACCCGTAAAGCAGGCAGCCAGCCTCGCCTCAAAAATAACAGGGCAGAAGAAAAATGCACTTTATCGTCAGGCAATGGAATTAAAAAAGTCTTAAAAAAGTATTAAAAACAGGGGGGATGGGTGACAGAGGACAGAGGACAGCAACGTAGCCCGTATGAAGCCCCGCGGAATACGGGTACAGGTTACGCAAAAATATGTAAAAAACAGGGGGGATGGGTATTACTATTCAATCATGCAGAGACGCAGGGCGTCCGCGAGCGTTTCCACGCGGAGCGTGGAAACGAGGTGACTTTTCTGTGTTGCTTGTATGTTCCGTAGTTTGACTGCTTATTTTCGGCAACGATGTGATGATCTATGCCGACGACGCAGGGTACGGTGAACCGTCTCTATGGGGTAGCTGCTACTATATCGGGTGGCTTTGGCATTATTTTGTGCTGTTTTTGAATCCTCTTTTCCCTCTTTATTTTTATCTTTATCAAGATCAGCCGCAAGCAGGGTTGCTCCCGCAGCAGCGGTGCTTATTGCGCCTGTTGCCGCGCTCATGTCTGTTTCGGTGCCTGTCGCAGCTTCCTTTGCTGTATCAGCATCCAGTGCTTTATCTGCCGATGGACTTAATTCATCTGCAGTTTCTGACAGAGAGGATGTTGTTGCTATTTCATCAGCTTGTCCTCCAACCCTTTTTTCTGCCTCTTCAAGCAGTCTTTCTGCTTCTTCAAGTTTTGCCTGAATGTCATCCGCTTTTGATGCTTCAAGATCATCAGTGGTCGTTTTTTCTTCCGGCAAAAGGTCTTTGAGTTGTTCTTCGGCTTTTTCACCCAAATCGGAGGCTTTTTGTTGAAGCGTATCAACTGCATCCTCTGTTTTTTCCCTTGCTGTGTCTGCGGCTGTCTTTGCCAGAGCTGCTGCACCTGCTATTGCGGCAGATGCTCCCGCAGCTTTTGAAAGCATGGAAGCGCCGTCATTATCTCCAGAATCAGGGGGTTCAGAAGAATCAGGAGTGTCTTTAAATTCTTCCAGTGCAATATCAATTAACTCCTGTGCCCGGTCTTCTTCGTCAATTGATGCTGCGGTTGTAGGCAGATCGGGAAGAACATCGTCTGGCTTTTCTTCGCTTTGCTCAGCTAAACCAGAGGATTTTTCTTTAATAGTATCAACAACATCTTCAGTTTTATCTTTTGCCGCATCGACAAGCTCTTCAGCCTGATCACCCAGGTTAGCGACTTTTTCCCTGGTGCTATCAATGACATCGCCTGTCTTATCTTTTACAGTATCAGCAAGCTCCCCGGCTTTTTCCCCTGGCTCCGAGGCTTTTGCTTTAGTGGCATCGACAACATCTTCTGCCTTGTCTTTTATGGAATCTATGGCGGTATCAGCAAGCTCTTCGGCTTCTTCACCTAGATCAGAGGTTTTTTGTTGAAGCGTATCAACCGCATCCTCTGTTTTTTCCCTTGCTGTGTCTGCGGCTGTCTTTGCAAGAGCCGCTACGCCTGCTACTGCGGCAGATGCTCCCGCAGCTTTTGAAAGCATGGAAGCGCCGTCATTATCTCCAGAATCAGGGGTTTCAGAAGAATCAGGAGTGTCTTTAAATTCTTCCAGTGCAATATCAATTAAGTCCTGTGCCCGGTCTTCTTCATCAGTTGATGCTGCTGCGGTTGCAGACAGATCGGGAAGAATACCGTCTGGCTTTTCTTCGCTTTGCTCAGCTAAATCAGAGGCTTTTTCTTTAATGGTATCAACAACATCTTCTGTTTTGTTTTTTGCTGTATCGACAAGCTCTTCAGCCTGATCACCCAGGTTAGCGACTTTTTCCCTGGTGCTATCAACGACATCGCCTGTCTTATCTTTTACTGTATCAACAAGCTCCCCGGCTTTTTCCCCCGGCTCTGAGGCTTTTTCTTTGGTGGCATCAACAACATCTTCTGCCTTGTCTTTTATGGAATCTATGGCGGTATCAGCAAGCTCTTCGGCTTCTTCACCCAGATCAGAGGCTTTTTGTTTAAGCGTATCGGCAATATTCCCGGTTTTTTCTTGCAGGGTTTCAGTCAGCTCTTCCGGCTCCTTGACAGCTTCCTGAATATTATTTTCTGCAATGTCTGTTCTAATATCGTCAATATCCTTAACATCCTGATCTAATGTTGAAAGATCGTCATGGCTTGTATCAATATCATCACTTGCCATTGTTGTTGCGATGCTTGCAGCACCCGCTGCGGCGGCGCTAACTCCTGCTGCTTTTATAGCTGCCGAGTGATCTGCCGAATCCCGTGTTTCAGGTTTTAGCCCATTTACTCCATTTACCTCATCTACCTCATCTGCCCCATTAACCCTATAGGAAGAAGCACTGCCAGATTTAGATTTATCCAAAGCATTTATGTCAGTATCGTGATTATTTTTACAAAAGAGTTTTTTCAGGAAACGACCAAGAAAAAAACCAAGCAGGACAGCAAGAAGTGATAAAGCGATTGTTTGTAAGATAAAGGCAATCATGTTTACTCTCCCTTGTTGGAATTAGACTTGTTGGTATTAGACAGGAAACCTAATAACAAACCAAACAGGAAAAATAGCAAAAGCCAGATGAATAATTGTGACGATAAATACTGCATTTGAATAACCTCATATTGCTTGTCTTTCTATAATGAATCCGCGAGTTCACGGATTCAGAATAACGATAATTATTTGATCAGAAACTAATTTCTCACCGAGACAGAGAAATTAATCCGGCGATTTTGCCTTCGTCCCTCAGGAGTGGAATTGCTGGCAACCGGTTGGGTTTCACCAAAACCAGTTGCTGTAATTATTGACTGATCCACGCCTTTATTGATCAGATAGGTCCTGACGGCATCTGCTCTACGTTGGCTTAGTTGGAGATTATAGGCATCACTGCCCCTGCTATCGGTGTGCCCATTAACTGCTATTCTGGTTTTTTCCACCTTGCCCCTGCAACTTTTTATAACTGCCACAATATTGTCGAGGAGCGGATAGCTCGCGCTTTTTATATCTGCCTTATTGGTTTGAAAAAGTATTGTTTTACCTGTCATGGTTTTATTGAGCTGATCTTGACAAGCTGCTATTTGCTTCATTTCTCTGGCTTTTTGTTCTGCCAGTTTTTTTGCAAATAACTCCTCGGCAGCCTTTATTTCAGCCTCGGCTTTTTCTCTGGCGATGCGCTCGGCTTCAGCTTTTTCGGCTGCCGCTTTTTCTTTAGCGATACGCTCTGCTTCAGCTTTTTCAGCTGCCGCTTTTTCTCTGGCGATACGCTCGGCTTCAGCTTTTTCAGCTGCCGCTTTTTCTCTGGCGATACGCTCTGCTTCAGCTTTTTCGGCAGCGGCTTTTTCTCTGGCGATGCGTTCTGCTTCAGCTTTTTCAGCAGCGGCTTTTTCTTTAGCGATACGCTCTGCTTCAGCTTTTTCGGCAGCGGCTTTTTCTCTGGCGATACGCTCTGCTTCAGCTTTTTCAGCAGCCGCTTTTTCTTTAGCGATGCGCTCGGCTTCGGCTTTTTCGGCAGCCGCCTTTTCTCTGGCGATGCGTTCTGCTTCAGCTTTGGCTTCAAGGTCATTCAGCGTTAGCTTATTATTAAACTTGAAACCCAGAGTTTCACCTAACTGTTTAAGGGATGAGCTAATTAAGTTAAAAGCTCCTTTACTGGTTGCTTCACCTGTTAGATTAATGATTCCATCTTTATCTGAATAGTCATCATTGACCAATAATTTATTAACAAGCTTGTCCTTGCCTATTTTATTTTGAAGGTTTTCAACAAGATCATTAATTTTTTCCCGTGAACCCAGGACACCTTCCAGAACAACATTTTCATTCTCGTAAGTTGCCTGCAAAACAGCTTGCTTCAAGGGTTCAAGCGTTAGCTGGTCAATTGCCTTATTTCCAAATATTGAGGTAAATTTTGACCATAGATTCGATTTTTGATCTTCTGTTCTTACGATACCAGAGAGGCGTTGTGTATCATCTGATATTTCCAGAGCTGCATTTTTTACCCCTTTCAGGTCAGACAAGAAAGGCGTTAATTGTGGTAACCATGAGGGTGAGGCGATATGTTCTCCAACATCCAGCTTGTTCTCAACCCTGTCTTTGCCGAAAACCTCTGTGGTTGCATTCAGCAAGGAATCAACAGCCTCCTGTGACGGCATTGTTCCTGTCAGGCTTATTTTATGGTTTGTAGTATTGGTGCTTAATGCAAAAGCAGGTGCTGACAAGGGAACAACATTAATTTTATCTTCAACAACACGAACCCCGGGTACAGCTTTTGCGATAGTTACTGCCTGCTTGCGCGCCGCTTCGCTCACAGCTGAACCTGTTAATAATACATCCCGGCCACGTTTTTCTATCTCAACAGAAACCTGATCAAAACCTTTCGATATTAATTGTTCAGTTGTGCGGGTTTGAATGTCCTTTTCTATCGGAACCCATTTTGCTGAAAGCATTAATAAGTACAAAAAAGGTAAACCAAGCAGTGCAAGCAACCACCACCAACCTTTAGAAAGACCAGAACAACGGCGTTTATCTGTCATAATTTATTTCCTTATTAGTAAGCAATCGGACGATTGCCCTTAAGTATAGGATAAATATTAAAATTTTTCTATAGGTATGCTGGTGGATAATTGTTATTTGTAGATAAACCGAGCTTACAAATTACTTCTTCTAAAGTAATGAGAGTGTGTAAACGAAGGGTGCGTAACGACCGTGGAGAGTATATAAATATTTCAAGTTTCGGAGTTCAAATCTATCGTTACGCAGAGAAACACGGAGATATTCACAAAGAACCGCAGAGATTGTAAAGAAGAAAAATATTTACACCTCCTTCGTTTGCACTTCGTTGTTGAATCTAAGTAATCTTAACTCCATGGTTCTTTGCGAAAAACTCTGCGACTCTCTGCGTTACTTAAACTGAATGACTGGAATCATGTTCCTATGCTGTTTTTGAACTCCGAAACTTGAGTAAATATTTAAAAGTTGGTGCACCTTGCCAAAGAAAATACTATTCTACGCTTACTATTACTATTGAAAAACAATGCGCTCTTTGAGGTATTTTTTTTAAGTGATTTTACAGCTTTTACACCCCCTTCAACTGAAGGATTCCAAGTTAAAATAATAGGGCAAATTAATAAAAATGAATCAACAAAAACAATCACTTTCTTTTACTGGGCTTCCTGCTTATAAAAAATTGTCGGATCACCATAAACAGATCAAAAACGTGCACATGCGCCGTTTATTTAGTCTTGATCCAAAACGCTTTGAAAAGTTTTCAATTGAGCATCATGGCTTGTTGCTGGATTATTCCAAAAACCGTATTTCCTCAGAAACCATTGCCTTGCTGTGTCAATTGGCAAAAGAAGCGGAGCTTGAAAAATGGCGAGAGCGCATGTTCAAGGGTGAAAAAATAAATAACACCGAAGATCGGGCAGTGTTACATACAGCCCTGCGCAATTGTTCTGACAAACCTGTGTTTGTTGATGGTGAAGATGTGATGCCAAAGGTTAGAGCTGTACTTGAAAAAATGAGAATCTTCTCGGGGGAGCTGCGTGAAGCACGCTGGAAAGGTTTTACCGGTAAACCCATTAAGCATGTTGTTAATATTGGTATTGGTGGTTCTGATCTTGGCCCAAAGATGGTTTACCAGGCATTAAACCCCTATCACCACAAAAAAATAAAACTTCATTTTGTTTCAAATGTTGATGCCACTCATATTAATGCCCTACTCAAGAAATTAAATCCAGAAACAACCCTGTTTATTATTTCTTCAAAAACATTTACGACCCAGGAAACATTAAGTAACGCCCATATAGCCCGTGGCTGGTTTTTGAAAGCCGCTCGGGATGAAAAACATATCAGTCAACACTTTGTTGCAGTTTCTACCAACAAGAAAGCGGTCAGTGAATTTGGTATTGATACAGAAAACATGTTTGAATTTTGGGACTGGGTGGGGGGTCGCTACTCCTTGTGGTCGGCCATTGGTTTGTCTATTATGATTGGCATAGGAGCAGAAAATTTTAATAAATTGCTGCAAGGTGCCTATGATATGGATGAACATTTCCAGCAAGCACCTTTAGAAGAAAATATGCCCGTAATCCTGGCTATGCTGGGTATTTGGTACAATAATTTTTTCAAGGCAGAGTCCCACGCCATTCTCCCTTATGATCATTTTTTGCGTGGTTTACCCATGTATCTGGAGCAGGCAGATATGGAAAGCAATGGTAAATCTGTAGATCGTGATGGTCGCAGGGTTGATTATTCCACTGGACCCATAATATGGGGTACAACCGGGATTAATGGACAACATGCTTTTTATCAATCCCTGCATCAGGGAACCAAAATGATCCCCGCTGATTTTATTGTTTCAATACAGGCGCATTTTAATTTTCAGAAACAGCATAATATTATGTTCTCCAATGTGTTGGCACAAACTGAAGCCCTCATGCGAGGGCGTACATATGAGGAAACCTATGCATATTTAACGGCTGCTGGAGAAGGACCACCCAATTTATCAAAACGTATTCATCACATGGTGTTTGAAGGAAATCATCCCACTAATACAATACTCATTGAGAAGCTCTCACCCAGATCACTAGGCATGTTAATTGCGTTGTATGAACACAAAATATTTGTACAAGGGATAGTCTGGAATCTGAATTCATTTGACCAGTGGGGTGTAGAATTAGGCAAACAGCTAGCTAAACAAATTCTTGACAAGATTTACCAACCTAATACGGTTGATTCGCATGATGCATCGACTAATGCGTTGATCAACTATTATCGTGACAGAGTAAGACTGGATTAAAATTAAATGAATAAGCCATTAGAAAATTCGACCTTTGTAATTTTTGGTGCGACAGGAAATCTGGCACGCACAAAACTATTACCCTCTCTGTATCATCTGGATATGGAAAACCAGCTACCAGAAGGTATTAAGATCCTTGGTGTCGGTCGGCGTATTTCAGATCGGCAAGCCTGGATTGAAGAGCTGGAAAATGATCTGAAAGGCAAGGTGCGTGGTGGTCTTGATAAAAAACTGTTTAAAAACTTTTGCGAAAAACTGGAGTTTTTTAATGGCGGATTACGGGAAACCGCAAACTATCAACTCTTGTCCGAGTTTCTTCAGCAAGCACAGTTTAGCCGCAATATTTCCTTTTATTTTTCACTGCCTCCGACGCTTTACGGCTCGGTCGTCACACATCTGGGCAAGGCAGGTTTATTAAAAGAGGATCAGGGCTGGCGGCGGGTTGTTGTCGAAAAACCATTTGGCAATAATCTGGAAAGTGCCATTGATTTGCAGAGGCACTTTGATAAATATCTGAAAGAAACACAAATTTTCCGCATTGACCATTATCTGGGAAAGGAAACAGTACAAAATGTTCAGGTATTCCGCTTTGCCAATTTATTACTGGAGCCGCTGTGGAATCGCAATTATATCGACCATGTGCAAATCACCCATTCCGAAACCATCGGCGTCGGCTCTCGCGGTAGCTATTATGATGAAGCCGGCGCATTGCGCGACATGATCCAAAGTCACCTGTTGCAACTCTTGTCACTGGTGGCGATGGAACCGCCGGTTTCCATGCAGGCAGAGGATTTGCGTAATGAAAAAGTCAAGCTGCTGCGTTCGATTAGCCCCATCCCTAAAAATGCGGTTTCCAGTTATGCCTTTCACGCGCAGTACAGCAGTGGCATCGTCAATGGTGAAAAAGTCAAGGGCTATATTGAAGAAGAAGGTATTCCCGAAGACAGTGTTTGTGAAACCTATGCTGCCGTAAAACTTCATATAGACAACTGGCGCTGGCGTGATGTGCCGTTTTATCTGCGAACAGGAAAACGCCTGGCGGAAAAACGCTCGATGATTGCGATTTGCTTTCGCCAACCACCCAAACAGTTCTTCCGCACTTCCCAGCTGGAAAAATTCCAGCCCAACTGGTTATTGATCGGTATCCAGCCTGATGAAACGCTGCGTATGGAATTAACCGTAAAAAAACCCGGGCTAGACATGAAAACACAGACAATTAGCCTCGATACCTGTCTAAATGAAGACACCAGCAAAGATGCCTATGAAGGACTGTTACTGGATGTTCTGGAAGGTGACCATACGCTGTTTTTGCGGGCTGACGAAGTGCTGCAATCATGGAAGATTGTTGATCCGATTATTCGTTACTGGGATTCTCAAACAGACTACATTCCAACCTATGCGGCTGGAAGCTGGGGACCAGAGGAATCATTGCGACTCTTTGAAAAAGAGGGTCAGGCATGGCGCAGCTCTCTTAATCCCGAGAAAAACCGCTAAAAAACACGCTGAAAAAACGCTGAGAAAATCCAATGCAACAACACTCTGAAAAACAGCATTCTGCAAACTGGCAAGTATTTGAAACGGCGGATGAAGTGGCAGCAGCCAGTCGTGACCTGATGATGCAGGCAGCACAACACGCGATTAAGGAAAATGGAGCATTCAAAATTGTGCTGGCAGGTGGAACAACCCCGGAAAATGTCTATCGCCTGCTTGCCAAAGAACCCTGTGAGTGGCAATACTGGCATTTCTATCTGGGAGATGAGCGTTGCCTTCCTGAAGATCACGCAGAACGCAACAGTCAGATGGCGCTACAAACACTGCTCTCTAAAATTGAAATCCCGGAGGAAAATATTCACTTTATTCCCGCAGAAAAAGGAGCGCAACAGGCAGCCAAAGAATATTCAAATATTGTAAAAAGCGCCCTGCCTTTTGATATGGTATTACTGGGCATGGGCGAAGATGGACACACAGCAAGCCTCTTTCCGGGACACAAGCACAATGAAAACGAGCTGGTTCATGCCGTCTACAACGCACCCAAGCCACCCCCGGAGAGAGTGAGCCTGAGTCGCAAGGCATTAAGCCAGAACCGGCATCTGCTTATTCTGGTGACAGGCGAATCAAAGCGGCACAGCGTTAGCAGATGGAAAAAGGGAGAAAACCTGCCAGTTAGCAGTATCCGCTCACTAAATAAAATGGATATTCTTCTGGACAGCAAGGCATACCCTTCTGCCTGAAAATATATAAAAAACAGGGGGGATGGGTGGCAAGAAGACAGCGGGCAGAGTTTTGTAGGTCGGACAGGATGTGGCACGATGCTGGATTACACTGTGCCAATCCAGGAAGGTCAAAGGCGCATCAATAATCAACAGATTTAAGCCAAAATGAGAGTACCAACATGGCTTTAAAGGACAATAACAGGGAATAATGAAACAGACACAAAACAAATCAAAGGCTGTGCGCGTACTCGCAGGCGATATTGGCGGCACAAAAACCCGTCTGGCAATTATTGATGTAAGTGCGAATCAGCTTCAAATACAATATTCAAAAACCTATCAAAGCCGGAAATACGCTTCCTTAAATGCTGTCTTGCAGGAATTTCTGAATACATTTAGTGATAAAGTGCTTGCCGCCTGTTTTGGAATCGCAGGACCTGTCTCCAATAATACGGTGCATACCACAAATCTGCCCTGGAAAATTGACGCAAAAGAGCTGGCAAAGCAATTTTCAATTGACTCCGTATCTTTAATCAATGACCTGGAAGCGAATGCCTGGGGTATTCAGGCATTACCCAAAGAAGACATCTTCGAGCTTTATGCAGGTGACAGCAATAGCACTGGAAATGCTGCCATAATTGCCGCAGGAACAGGTCTGGGTGAAGCCGGCATGTACTTTGACGGCAAACATTATCGACCCTATGCGACAGAAGGTGGGCATACCGGTTTCAGTCCCAATAGTGAACTTGAAATAGAGCTGTTACGCTTTCTAAAAAAAGAATACCAGCACGTTAGCTGGGAGCGCATACTGGCAGGCTCGGGTCTGGTCAATATTCATCGCTTCTTGCGCGAAAAACACCAAATAGCAACACCTGAGTGGCTAGCAAATGCCATGCAAAAAGGTGATGCCGCTGCCGAAATCTCAAAGGCAGCAGAAACCGACAAAGACAGTATTTGCACCCAGGCACTAAAACTGTTTGTGCGCTTGTATGGCTCGGAAGCAGGCAATCTGGCACTCAAGCACATGGCAACAGGCGGCATCTATATTGGCGGTGGAATCGCACCCAAAATTCTGGAGTGGATGAAGCATGGAGATTTTATCAATTCATTTCTTGATAAGGGACGCATGCGAACCTTGCTTGAAAAAATCCCCGTGCGGCTTATTTTAAATGATCAAACCGCACTCTATGGACCTGCGGTGTATGCTGCCACCTTCCATATAAAACACTGATATAAACTAAAGGAGAAAATAAATGCAGATTGGAATGATTGGTCTGGGCAGAATGGGGGCGAATATGTCCCGTCGTCTTATGCAGGCAGGTGTTGAATGTGTTGTTTATGACAGGGATTCTGCGGCGGTTAGTGAGCTACAACGCGAAGGCGCCACAGGTGCAAACAGTCTCGCAGATTTAGTCAGCAAACTGGAGGCACCACGGCATATCTGGATGATGATTCCCGCTGCTTATGTGGATAGCCTGATTGAAGAATTACAGGAATATATTCAGGCTGAAGATACACTTATCGACGGTGGTAATTCTTATTATAAAGACGATATTTCACGCGCATCACAGCTTGCCAAAAATAAAATTCACTATGTTGATGTTGGTACCAGTGGTGGTGTTTGGGGCAAGGAGCGTGGTTATTGTTTAATGATTGGTGGCGAGCAGAAAATTGTGGATCAGCTTGATCCTGTGTTTAAGGCATTAGCCCCCGGCATGGGTAATATTCCCAGAACCGAAGGGCGAAGTGGCGAGGCATCCCAGGCAGAACAAGGCTATTTGCATTGTGGTGCGCCAGGTGCGGGTCATTTTGTAAAAATGGTGCATAATGGCATTGAATACGCGCTGATGGCGGCTTATGCCGAGGGTTTAAACCTGCTAAAACACGCCAATATCGGAAAATCAGCCGATTCGCATGATGTCGATGCAGAAACCACGCCATTGCGTAACCCTGAAGAATTTCAGTTTGATATTAATCTGCGCGATGTTGCCGAAGTCTGGCGTCGGGGTAGTGTGATTGGTTCCTGGTTACTTGATTTAACCGCGAATGCGCTGAATAAAAACCCGCAACTGGATAATTTCTCAGGGCATGTTTCTGATTCAGGTGAAGGACGCTGGACAAATATCGCCGCGATTGAAGCAGGCGTTCCCGTGCATGTATTAAGTGCCGCCCTGTTTGACCGCTTTAACTCACGCGGTGAAGCAAATTTTGAAAACAGGATTCTCTCCGCCATGCGTTATGAATTTGGTGGTCACCATGAAAAAAAGGGATAAAAATAAATGTAAATTACCCTGTAGTTAAGTGATACCCATCCCCCCTGTTTTTCACATATTTTTGCGTAACCTGTACCCGTATTCCGCGGGGCTTCATACGGGCTGCGTTGCTGTTCTCAGTCATGTACAAAATATAGTGACCCTTTATCAATATAAATTATCAAAT
>JALVDQ010000117.1 GCA_027008885.1 Thiotrichaceae bacterium
GTCTTCTGTCTTCTGTCTTCTGTCCTCTGTCCTCTGCTACCCATCCCCCCCTTTTTTATATATTTTTCCTGGAGCTGAAATCCGGTTATTTTCCGCCACCCTCACATTGGGGTGATTCGGCGACTTTTCCTGCCTTTTCAAAATATTCAGCGGGTGTCATGGTGTGTAATGAAAGCGCATGAATGCTGTTTAGTTCATCTGCCAGTGCTTCGTTTATCATACGATGTCTGGCGATTAGCATCTTTCCCTCAAAAGCCTTGCTAACAGCAATTACTTTAAAATGTGATTCGGTGGCAGGGCCACTGTGCATATTGCTTTCATTAATCACTTCGAGAACTTCAGGTTGTAATATCTTGTTCAGTTTGTCTTCAATTTTGCTTTGCATATCGGTCATAGTCTTTTTCATGTGGGTTAAGTTTATGGAAAAAAATAATATTCGCAAGTACACCTGGTACAAAAGGGAATGCTTTAAAAATATTGATTTACAATGCTCGGCTTGTGCACAGCCTGTTGCGCTCAGGCGAATCCGATTACAGACCCTTAATCCTCAAAAAACATCCTTTGGCAGAATTTCCAAACCGGAAATATGATAAATGATACATAATTTATAGCCTTTTCAGACTAAACAAATGGATTGGATTATGCTACCGTTACGCGCCTGAACTGGATCGCAATCCGGCAAAGTAGTCTGTCTGTGTGATATGATCCCGGGCTGCACCCCCGTAGTCTACAGTTTCGGGATGTTAAAATATTGTAATAATTATTTTATTTTCGATAGCGATATAATGTGCTCTTGAAAATATAAATCTGATAAGAAAGGCGCAATAATAAACCCGTACTGTGCCGCCCAAGACAAGCAGTTTAATTCGAGATACCAAAATGATTAACAAACTCATTTTTTCAATACTATTTTTTTTCCTGTTTTATGCGCCTGCCTGGGCTGAATTTAAAACAGCGAGCATTTATTCAAACGTCGAAAAATCTGTTTATCAGATTCGTGTTATTAATAAACAAACTGGAAAAAAATCCAGTATTGGCTCGGGCTTTGTTGTGGTTAAAAATAATATCCTGGCAACCAATTATCATGTTGTCAGTGAATTTGTAAACGATCCGGAAGTGTTTACGCTGGAATATCTTTCCACGGATGGCAAGACCGGACCGCTGGAACTTATCGACTTTGATATTGTGCATGACCTCGCCGTGGTAAAAGCCAATAAACCCATGGGAACCCCGCTTAAAATCTCCTATCTTCCTGAAAAGGGGGCGAACCTGTATTCGCTTGGAAACCCGCTTGACCTGGGTTTTACTATTATCAAGGGAACCAATAACGGTATTCTGAGCAAGGATGAGGACGGCAATATTCTTTTCTCGGGTAGCCTCAATCCTGGCATGAGTGGTGGTCCTACACTTGATGAGCAGGGCAATATCGTGGGTATCAATGTTGCTACTTCTGGCAATAATATCAGCTTTCTGGTGCCCGCCGAGTATTTAAGGGTGGTTCTTGATCGCCTTGAGAAAAACAGCTTTAGTCCGGTTGATGACCGTTTCGCGCATAGCTCCAAACAACTCCGGGCAAATGCTAAAAAAATCCTGAATAAAATGCTTAACAACAAATGGAGTGCCACCAAAATTGGCTCTTTTATTGTTCCTGCCGAGCTGGACAAGTCACTACGCTGCTGGGATGCCAGCCGCACACCCAAGAAGGATGATCTGTATTTATCCTATTTTACACGTTGCTCAAACGAGGATAATATCTATCTTTCCTCACAACTTGATGTGGGCAGTATCAACTATGAATATATGTGGCTTGAAACTGACAAACTCAGCCCTGCCCGTTTTTACCGCCGCTACGAGCGCGTCAATAACAGTATTATTGGCAGTCATGCGACCAAACGCGATGTCACAAATTTCTTCTGCCACACCGATTTTACCAAAATCGCAGGTCAGGATTTTAAAACGACCGTTTGTCGCCGTGATTATCTAAAATACACAGGACTTAGCGACATGCTGTTTACGACTGCCATGGTAGGCAAGAAAAATAAAGGCTTTATTTTTAATCTTGATCTGACTGGTACTGATGCTTCTACATCCCTTAAGCTGTTTAAACATATGCTGGAGAATTTCAAATGGGTAAAAAAATAATCTTCGAAACCATCCAACGCGGGATTCATCAATATCATAAACTGGAAGAATTTCCGGTCACGGTAGGTCGCGCCTTTGATAATGACATTATTTTGCAGGATGTCACCGTATCCCCGCATCATCTGATTATCAAACAGGATGAAGACGGTGACATCACCGTACAAAACCTTGCCAATGAAAATGGCACCAAAATCAACGGGAAGAAAATAGGCAATGAGCCGGTAAAAGTGACCCTGCCAGCCAATTTGCTGATTAGCGACATGAAAACACGCCTTCTTTCAAGTGATATGGCAGTGGAAAAAACGCATGTGCATAACTGTAGCGGCTTGTTTTGCCTGTTTAGCAGCCCCATTTGGGCTATCCTGTTGCTGTTAAGCACGATTGGTCTGTTATTCCTTGAGAAATACCTGGTCACACCAGTTACCAAAGAACCACTGTATTACATAAGTAGTGTATTACCTTCTGTCTGGATGATTCTGGGGGTAACCGTAGCAATTACTGGTATTAGCCGCTTGTCAACACACCGCTGGGAAATCGTTCCGGCAATAAGCATTGCCTCGCTGATCTTTCTGGTGCCGCAATTATTTGATTATATCGGGCATTATCTTGCCTATCTGTTTACCAATGACTCTATCGAAAGCTGGTTAAAATATCTGGCAAAATTCGTGGTTATTCCTATCCTGCTTGCGGTATTTATCGTAAAAACAATTCGTACCAAATGGTGGCCTGCGATTGGTGTTGCAGTGCTGGTTTATTCGCCCTTTATCGCTTTTCAGCTCCTCGGAGTCGTTGAGGATTTGACCAGCAAATCAGGGTTTTCAGAAGCACCGTCCTATAGCCAGACTCTTCTGCCACAGGACATCCGCTTAAATACCACCATCTCTCTTGATCAATTTATCAAGGAGTCTGAAAAAGAAACCGAAATTCGGGTTCGCGAGATGTTACTGGAGGCAAAAAAGAAAGCAAAATCTGAGACCTGAGACCGAAATACAATAATTTTCGTCTAATTCATTTATTAGTGACCTGGGTCAGTCTTTTCGAGATATCAGGAGCTTTTCTTTGTATTTACTACTAGGATCAGAGGTATCAGGGAAGCAGTCAGTTTAGAATTAGTTATGAAAAGCTTGTTCATTATTTTTTTACTTGGCATGAGCCTTTTTCTTATCAATAGCTGTAACAGCATGAGCAGGGATGCCGTTTTAAAGCAATGCAAGACGCTCGGAGACGAGTCCATCATTTACGCGCGCGCCAACTATGTAAAGTTGTTTCACAGCATTAATCCTGACAAATTCAGTGATTCATATAAACAGATCAAGGACTTTGACAACGTAACGCACAGAAACGTAATAGAGACTTACGATATGGCTGTAAGCCGATTGAAAACAAATGATCCTGTTTCAAATAATTTTCTCAAAGCATGTAAAGATCTTGCCAGATTCAGTAAAAACCTGGTTGATCACGCCTATCCAAAAGCACTCTCTTTCAAAAAACAAAGCAAGCTGGAACCTTTAACGGATGAATTTTTCCTGGAAATTAACAAGATTGTAAAGTTCGATCACACTATCGGCAAATACAAAAAGAACTTTGTCAGCTTTAAGCAACAAGTGACAAACTACAAAAAGGCACTCAAAGAATACCTGGATAAATATCAGTCCGAGCTTTCACTGCAAAATTAACGCAGGCTATACACTCTGTCATCTGCCAGGAGCCTGTCTGAGAATATGAGTCGTAGCGAGGGAAAGCTGATTTGAGCTAGATTTTTTATCAATTTGAGGCGAATAGTTGTTCTATTTAACGAAAATTGAGGGAAAATCTAGCCAAATTCAGCTTTTCCGCAGTAGGCTCACTATTTTCAGACAGGCTCCTAG
>JALVDQ010000118.1 GCA_027008885.1 Thiotrichaceae bacterium
GATTTAGCCTGGGAAATAACATTTGCCTTGCTAATAAAGCTTATAGGTTCTTCTTTAAGATATTTTTGTTTGAGATTACAAATAACTGAATCAGTATCACAGAGTAAATCATAATCCTGATCCAGTACATCTAACGCTTTTTCTACTACGGATTCACTAAACCTCAAATTATCCAAAATACTTAAATCACCACTTGCCTGGATCATCTCTACCGCCAGTCTTTGCTCAAACTTGCCTAGATGATCAAGCGTCACCTGCTCTCTAATAAAGTCAAATGATGCGTTTCTGATTTTAACTGGATCAGTTTCGTATTTAATCATAAGATTTCTCTGGCAAGGAAACATACTCCCGGAATTATAGTTTATAATCAGAATTTTGCATCAAATGAACGACAAAAGCATACCGTGATATTCCTGAAAAATATATAAAAAAGGGGGGGATGGGTGGCTGAGGACAGAAGACATAGGACAGAAGACAGAATACAGAGGACAGTACCGTAGCCCGTATGAAGCCTTGCGGAATACGGGAAACGCGGGCTACATGGGTTGTTGTTCACTGCTCCCGTGTTTCGTTCCTCAACACAGACTACCAAAAATATATAAAAAATAGGGGGGATGGGTGGCTGAGGACAGAAGACAGAGGACAGAAAGCGGAGCATATAGCTGTAGGGTTGGTGAAGTTTACGCAACCAACAAGATTCGGTTGGTTTCGCACGGCTACACCAACCCTACGCAACTGTTTAAATACAAAAATATGTGAAAAACAGGGGGGATGGGTAGTATTTGTTATTTTATTCCTTAATTGCAATAACAAGATCCATAACATTTGTGCCTGTTGCTCCAGACACAAACAAACTATTACATTCCCTCAGGAAGGTACCTGCATTTGCGGCTTCTAAATAATTTTTTGCTTTATCAATATGTTGCTCATTGATGGTGCTGCCATTAACAAGCCCTCCTGCTGCCAGTGTAGGACCATCAGTACCATCTGTGCCGGCGGCAATAATGTGTATATTGTCGTGCCCACCAAGACGTATTGCCAGTGACAGTGCCAGACTTTGGTTTCTGCCTCCTGTACCCGGATTGGCAGGCAAATTGACTGTTGGCTCCCCTCCCCAGATATAAACACCCGGCTTTCCCGCCAAAAGAGTTGCTGCAATTTTTCTGGAGATATCATTCAGCTCGCCGTATAAGGTTTCTTCATTATAATTGACTTTAAAACCTCTCTTCTTATACCACTTTTCAATGCTCAAGCGAGCAACTTCATTAGAGCCTATAATTGTTGCATGACAGGGAGAGCTCGCATATTGAACTGATTTTGCTGTTACCCTTTGTAGCTGCTGTAGCTGCGGGACAAGATCATAAGGGATTTTATCTATAATTTGCGTCGCGGGCTGATGCGATCCAATTCCCGAGCCGATGACAGAAACATCATTGCCTTCTACATCTGAAATTAGATTAACAAAGATTGCTTTGCCACTAAAATAGCCAGTCAAGCCGCCTCCCTTTATTTTGGATAATAACGTTCTTGTTGCGTTTATTGCATCAATCGAACAGCCATTCGCCAGTAATTTTTCGGTAATCTGTGCAAGCTCCTCAAGTTTAAATCCACTTTTAAGGCTCTCTGCCAGTGCGGAAGCTCCCCCCGAAACCAGCAAAAGCAAGGCTTCTGTTTGCGGGACTTTTTGCACAAAATCTATCGCTTTCTCTCCTGCGATCAGGCTATTTTTATCAGGAACCGGATGAGCAGACTCAATCACCTCAACATTTGACATGCCCTTTATTGCATCATCCACATGATGATATTTTGTAATAAGCAATCCTGATTTTATCTCAGCCCCCAAAAGATCCACAGCCCCTAAATACATGGATGAGGCTGCTTTTCCTATCGCCAAAACAGAACTAATATTTTTGTGTTTTAGACTTTTATTGGCAGCAACTAAACGCCTCCCCTGGACACTATGAACCCCAGCCCACCATGAGCTAATTAGTATATTCTTAATAGAACCACTCTGAATTTTTGCAAGAGACCTCAAGATAACTCCTGATTAACACGGATAAAAGTCCAATTAAAATACTTTGCATACAATAACTTGTTCAAAAATTCATCAAAAGTATGGACAGATAGAATTTAACTATGTGCTAAGATTCGCTGTGAAGTAGTGGCGGGATCAACTCAACTATATATAGCTATTTTAAAGGAGCCTAAAATGTCACAAAACAAGGCAATAATCAAACACGCAAAAGTTAAATTGTTTCTCGCTGCCTCCCTTGCTTTATCTGCCTGTGGTGGAGGTGGAGGTTCATCAAGTGCAAAAATTCTTAATGGCGTTTTTAAAGATACCAATGTCGCTGGTCTTTCTTACCTTTCAGGCAAACTAAAAGGGGTAACAGATCAAAATGGTGGCTTCAAGTATGAAGAAGGAAGCCATGTTTCTTTTTCTGTAGGCAAGGTTCAACTCGGATCGGCTCCGGGAAAGCCCGTCATGACACCACTTGATCTGGTCGCCAATGGAACTCTCAATTCTGATGAAGTGATCAATAAAGTCCGTTTTTTAATGATGCTCGACAAGGACAATAACCCTAATAACGGCATACAAATCTCCTCCAAGGTATTGAAAAAAGCCGAGAGCTGGGCGCCTGTCAATTTTGCTTCTGCTTCTTTTCCTGAGCAGGCAGTGATTGATTATCTGGTTGATGCCTCGGTTGCAGACGGCATATCACATACAATTCCAGATAAAAACCTGGCACTCAAACACTTCAGAACCACATTACTTTGCGCCAATACAGGTGCCTACATAGGTGATTATTCCGGCAGCGAATCAGGAAAAATTGCCATGGTGCTAGACCCGGTTACTGGCGAGGTCAAAGGCGCATCCTATAATCCTGACAACCAGGTTTCTGTCGAAGTAAAAAGCATAGAGCCAATAGACTATGACGCTAATCTCAGTTTTGTTAGCGCCGAAGATTCTGCAAAAAAATTCACGGGAAAGTTTAGCTCGACTGAATTAATGGAAGGAAGCTGGTTTGATGTGAGTCGTTCACAGCAAAAAGGGAACTTCTCTGCCAAACGCATTGCCGACAGCAATAGTAGTGCTATTTATCGCTATACGGTGTCTTATACTGGCAATGACAAGGGTGTGTTTTATTTTAATATCGACAGAAAAAACAAAATCAGCGGTTCTGCCTACAGTGTCATAAAACAAAAAAAGGTTTCCCTTAGCGGTACGCTAAACGGTAAATCCTTTAGCGCAAGGAGTTCTGATGGCACGCAGATAAATGGCATTATCAACCTCCAAACCCAGGCTCTCACGGGAGTATGGTCAAATGTTTCACTATTACAAACCGGAACATTCTCAGGCGGCGGCTGCAGATCAAATTAAGAACCCGCCCGGTAAAAACCTGCCCGGAAATGATGAGCCTGCTGCGAAAAAGCTGCCTGCGAGATGCGCTTGCGTCTGATCAGCAGAAATAGCGAAAATAGTATAAACCACTCTATAACCCCGACCCCGCCAGCTTTTGCGGACTGATTTCCATTTCCTCCGCCACTGATCTGGGGCTTGCCTGAATCAGGTTCTGGTTGATCCTGGTCAGCTAATACTGTGGCGACTGATCCCTGCTCTGCAATCGCAAAATCTCTATACGAAATAGCAAAGAAGATATTATCACTGCATTTCACCTTAAATCTGCCATAGGGCGAAGCTTCGAGCGTGGCTGGAATAGTGACCCATGCCAGACCCGTATTCGGCAGGTTTCTTGCCAGCGTAACCGGAAAGTGAAAACCACTATCCAGGGAAAGGAAAATATCCACCGAGGTACAGTTTATTGGGGACTGATTAGTCCCTGCAACATTCCAGAGCACTTTATGCGTATCACCACGGTTATACTGCGAATGTGGAAGAAACAGACTAAAGCGACTCCCCGCAGGATAAACCCTGATCATCATTTCATCAGATTGCGCCGCATTCTTTCCGTCTTCAGCCACAAGACTAAAATGTAA
>JALVDQ010000119.1 GCA_027008885.1 Thiotrichaceae bacterium
CCCAATATAAATTAAAGTGCGCTAATTATAGGTCAGTATCAGCAGGACAGGTAAACTATTTATGCGCTCTTTACGATATGATCAGAAACACCCATCCCCCCTGTTTTTTATATATTTTTGTGTGGTTTGTGTTGGGAAAGAAAATGCGGGAGTAGTGGTAGCGATGCGCCATACTGTGTTTTGCATATTCAATGCAGGCTATGCTTCGGCGTTATGGACGGGACGCTGGAGCGTCCCGGACTGCGTTCCCACATGGAACGTGGGAACGAGAAGTATGCTCAACGCAGGTCGCGCTCCGGCATTACGAACTGAGTCCCTGATAAATGCGGATTCAGGTATGAGTTTTTTAGCTTAAAATAGCTGTTTAATCAAGAAGATAGTCGTCTTCAAAGACTTCTTTCAGACTACGTTCGAGAGCTTTGCGCTCAAGATAATCTTCAACATTGCGACGGATGACATGCGCTTTTATTTTTTTCTTGTCATCTATGCCGTTTTCTATTTCTGAAAGACTTGGGATATGTTCCAGGTCTCTTGTGGGGTCTAGTGTTTGATCGTTATATCTCATAACTCGCTCCTTGTTTATTATTATTCTAGTTATCTTGTTGTCTAGGAACTGTCTGGAAATAGTGAAGCTACGGTGGAAAAGCTGAATTTGGCTGGATTTTTCCTTAATTTTCATTAAATAGAACAACTATTCGTCTCAAATTGATAAAAAATCCAGCTCAAATCAGCTTTCCCTCGCTATGACTCATATTTCCAGACAGTTTCTGAATTTATTTTAGCTCAAAATTCAGAATTATATACTTTTGATAAATCAATTTAACTTATCCGGGTATATGTTAAGACACAGGTAATATTATAAGGTTCCAAGCTGAACAGAAAATGAGCAAGTTGTTATTTGTATAAATAAATTAAATCTTTTTTATCGCTTGCGGTAAACAACTGTTGTTGCTGGTTTTTCAAAACACCGCCAAGCTGTTTGCAGATTCTCTCAGAGAGTGAAATAAACAGTGAAATGGCTTCTGAGTCATTTATTTTGGTTGGCGTGATAATCACAACAGAAAGACCCGCAAGTTTTTTGCCCAACAGGTCTTCAGGCTTTAACGTCCAGGGAGCCATGCCGTTGGCAACCCTGAAGAGGCTGTATTTTTCATCATCCTGATTTGAATCCATTACGGGAAAATAATGGTAAATATCCATGTCACCAAGAACCAGTCCATTTTTTTGCAGTACCTTTTGAACCAGGGAACCATCCAGACCCTCTTCATTCCGTGGTGTAATAAACAGAATATGCTGTCGCTGCTTGCTTGCAGCATCCTCTTTATCATCATTTGCGGGAGTATGAGTAGCAGCTTGCGCTTCATCATCATCTTCTTCTTGCTGGTCAGTCTGGGTATCTGCCTGATTATCCTGGGCTGTTTCCTCATTAACTGTCATGTCAGGTACTGGGGTTGAGCCGTCGCGTGCCGGAATATCATCAAGCACCGAGGTAAAGCGCTCGCCATTCTCATCTTTTATATTAGGTATTCTTGTAGCGGTATTTTTAGGCAGTTTGCTTTGTGAGATGCGACTAATAATATACAAGGCAACAATAAATATAATACCTGCCAGGGTGATCAGTAAGCTTGTTATGTTCATTTTTGATTTTCCTTAATCTTTAATCCAGGGCAATCTGAGCAGTGGTAGTGGCTCAAACCTACGCATTGGCTAAACCAACAGATTTAAGCCGCCACCTGAGCAGTTACGGCAACTACTCTTGCGCAAGTCTCGCGGCTTCATTCACATCAACCGAAACCAGTCTGGATACACCCGGTTCCCGCATGGTTACACCGATCAGGTTATCAGCAAGTTCCATTGTTGTCTTGCTGTGTGTAATAAAAATAAATTGCACCCGATCTGACATTTTTCTAACCAGATTACAGAAACGCCCAATATTTGCTTCATCGAGTGGCGCATCGACCTCATCCAGCATACAGAACGGTGCAGGATTGAGTTCAAAAATGGCAAAAACCATTGCCACCGCTGTCAGTGCTTTTTCTCCGCCCGACATCAAGTGAATACTGGAGATTCGCTTGCCGGGAGGTTGCGCCATAATGGCAATGCCCGTGGTGAGCAAATCATCACCCGTCATTTCCAGGTGCGCCTTGCCACCGCCAAACAGTTGCGGGAACATATCCTGAATACGCGAATTGACCTTTTCAAAAGTATCCTTGAAGAGGCTGCGCGTGTCTTTGTCAATTTTAGCAATAGCGCTTTCCAGTGTCTGCAATGCTTCCGTCAGATCGGCATCTTGCTGATCCAGATAAACCTTGCGCTCACTCTGTGTTTTAAATTCATCAATGGCAGCCAGGTTTATAGCACCCAAACGCGAGATTTTTTGTTGAATATCATCCAGCTTCTGCTGCTGAGACTGGATGCTGAAGCTATCATCCATCTCTTTTTTAAGTTCTTCAGCATCAAATTCTGTTTCTGCAAACTGCTCTTCAAAGGTCTGCTGCCTTACGCTAACTTCCTGCCATTCAAGTTTTAACTTTTCCAGAAGATTGCGGTAGGTTTCGACTTGCTGCTCCGCGGTATGCTTCTGTTGCTCCAGTTCACGCACCTTGTTATCAATCGTTTGCAGATGATTGCGTGCCTGGGTCAATTCTGTTTCAACCTTTTTGCGGCTTTCCAGTTGCTGTTCCAGTTGTTCTGTCAATTCCTCAAGCGGAATAAAGGCTTCCCTTGAGTTTTGTTCGATCAAGTCATGTTTGCGTTTTTGCAGTTGCGAGATACGTTCATCAAAACGCAGCAATTGCTGTTGCGCACTTTTGCTGCTTGTTTTATGGGTTTCAACCTGAAGCTGGGTCTGTTGCAGCGCTTCCCTAAGCTCTGCGCTTTTTGCCCTTAATTCATTTACACACTGACGCAATGGCTCATCCTTGCCCTGCAATGCCTGTTTGTCTTTTTCAAGCGTCTCTAGCAGGTTTAGTGCCTTGTTGCGAAGCAGAGTCGCAGACTGATGTGCTTGCTGTGTGTTTAGCTGGCGTGCTTCAAGCTCTGTTATCTCCTGTAAAATGCGTTGCTGGTTGGATTCTATCTGCTGGATACGGTTTTCAGTTGCATGAATCACCGACTGCGCCTGGGACTCCTCCCGATGTAATTCATTTAAACGACTCTGAAGGCGGGATTGCTCCTCATCATGCTGCTTGTGTTTTTCCTGTAATGTCTCATGCGCTGTTTCAAGTTCAACCAGTGTTTGCTTGAGTGCTTCGATTTCGTGCCTGACCGCATCAATCTCCTTTTGACGTGCGAGTACACCCTCGCCCTGGCTTGTCTTATCTCTTGATCTCACAGTTAACCAGTTTGCACCGAGCAATACGCCGTCTTTGGTGATAATACGTTCACCCGCTTTTAATCTGCCTTGCTGATTCAGAGCCTCTTCAACTGTTTCTGCGCAATAAATACCTGCAAGCAGATAACGCAATGACTGTGGCTGTATGACCTTTTTTGCCAGCGCATGTGCTTGCAGTGAATTATTAGCATCGCCAGCCTTATCCGTTGTATTAGCTACATCACTATCAATATCAGCATCAACATCAACAAAAAAAGAAGCCGATACATCGGGCTTGTTTTGCATCAAGCTTGTCAGTTTTTGTGTGGATTCGAGTTGCAATGCTTCAAGCTGATCGCCAAGCACCGTCTCCAGTGCTTTTTCCCAGCCTGATTCGACCCTGATTGATTTTGCCAGCAACGGCGCATCCCCCAGCTGATGATCAAGCAGCCAGCGTTGCCGCATTTTTGCGGATTTGCTGCCTTTGTCCTTGTTCAGTGCTGCTTTTTGCAAAACTTCCAGGGAGGATAATTTTCCATTCAATGACTGCAAGCGGGAGCGAGTATCCTGAATTTTCTGTTGCAATTCACGGCTTTCATCAATAGTTGCCTGCGCTGACTGTTTGCCACGGGCAAATGCTTCTTTTGCCTGTGCGTGCTCTGCCTTTATCTGTTCGAGCTTTTCC
>JALVDQ010000120.1 GCA_027008885.1 Thiotrichaceae bacterium
GAGCAGAGTTAAAATTTTATAGACAAGTGGTATTGATGGAACAATTCTAAAATTTTCGTTTCAATCCCGGTTCTCGGACAGGCTCCTGGTATCCACAAGAATCACAAGAAACTACGCGTAAGTGCCCAAGCAAAATTAATTTAACAAAATTTTGTTTCCTGTTTTTTGATATTCAAGGCATTGCGACGGGAGCATAGTGGGCTATGTGACCAAAGCAATAACGAAGAAGATCAGAAAACAGGGGCTAAATTGTTAGATTAATTTTGAGCGGGTACTTAAGTCATCCCCGCGTAATCAATTCTCTCAATTTGCTTATTTCGTCTCTTAGCCGGGCAGCTTCTTCAAATTCGAGGTCTTTTGCATGCTGGAACATTCTTTTTTCGAGTTTGCCAATTTCTTTTAAGGCGGCTTCAGGTGTCATTGAGGCATAAGTTGTGGATGCGTCAGCGACCTTATCCAGCTTTTTACCTGCTCTTCCCCGAATAGAGCCAGCATAGGCACCTTCCATAATATCCGGAACCGATTTGGCGATACTGGTTGGAGTAATGCCATGTTTTTTATTATATGCCTGCTGTTTGGCACGCCGGCGTTCGGTTTCATTGATGGCTGCCTGCATTGATCTGGTTATCTTGTCTGCGTATAAAATAGCCTGTCCCTGGGCATTGCGCGCAGCTCGACCAATGGTCTGAATCAAAGACCGCTCTGAGCGCAAAAAACCTTCCTTGTCAGCATCCAGTATCGCAACCAGAGATACTTCAGGCATATCAAGCCCTTCGCGTAACAGGTTGATACCAACCAGCGCATCAAATTCACCAAGACGCAGATCACGAATAATCTCTACACGTTCAACGGTATCAATATCCGAATGCAGATAACGCACGCGTATATCATGTTCCAGTAAATAGTCAGTAAGGTCTTCCGCCATGCGCTTGGTGAGTGTGGTGATCAGTACGCGCTCATTGCGTTTTGCGCGTTCTGTGATTTCCGACATAACATCATCAACCTGAGTCGCAACGGGACGAATTTCTATTTTTGGATCGAGCAGACCAGTGGGGCGCACAACCTGCTCTGCAATATTATCACTGTGTTTGGCTTCATAGTCGCCCGGGGTTGCAGAAACATGGATAACCTGCGGAATTAATTTTTCAAATTCCTCAAAGCGTAGTGGGCGGTTATCCAGCGCAGACGGAAGCCTGAAGCCATATTCAACCAGATTACTTTTACGCGAGAAATCACCTTTATACATGGCACCAATTTGCGGTACAGTGACATGCGACTCGTCAATAATCATCAGTGCCTTGTCCGGTAAATAGTCAAGCAAACAGGGTGGTGGCGCGCCAACCGGTCTTCCTGATAAATAACGCGAGTAATTTTCGATACCGGAGCAATAACCCACTTCTACAATCATCTCAATATCGTATTGGGTGCGTTCCTTAAGCCGCTGGGCTTCGACCAGCCTGTTAGCCTCATACAGTTCTTCCAGACGTTGTTTTAATTCGACCTTAATTTTCTCAACCGCCTCAAGCATAATTTCGCGTGGTGTCACATAATGCGTCTTGGGGTACACCGTAAGCCGTGGGGTCTTTCGCAGCACCTCACCCGTTAAAGGATCAAAAAAGCTGAGTTGCTCCACTTCATCATCAAACAGTTCGATTCTTACCGCTTCTATATCCGAATCGGCTGGATGGATATCTATGACATCGCCACGCACCCGATAAGTACCACGGGCAAGTGCAATATCGTTACGGGTGTATTGCAACTCGGCAAGTCGATGCAAAATGGCGCGCTGATCTATTTTTTCACCACGATCCAGATGCAGCATCATTTTCAGGTACGACTCGGGATCTCCCAGACCATAAATCGCAGAGACAGTGGCAATAATAATCGTATCCTTGCGCTCCATCATGGCTTTGGTAGCAGACAGACGCATTTGCTCAATATGCTCATTGATTGAAGCATCTTTTTCTATGTATATATCAGATGCGGGCACATAAGCTTCTGGCTGGTAATAGTCATAGTATGAAACAAAATATTCGACCGAGTTTTCAGGGAAAAACTCCTTCATCTCGCCATAAAGTTGTGCGGCAAGTGTCTTGTTATGCGCCATAATGATCGTAGGTCGCTGCGTCTCGGCAATAATATTTGCCATCGTAAAGGTTTTTCCCGAGCCTGTTACACCTAATAGAGTTTGGTGCATGAGTCCGTCATTGAGACCATTAACCAGGGATTTTATGGCGTCTGGCTGATCCCCCGCAGGCTGGTATTCGGTGTGTAATTTGAAGTGTATTGATGAGTCCATTATGTGATATTTTTTTATCGTGGCTTTTAGAGCCTTTTACTTTACTTGTTGAGTAGATAGAGAGTATATTCCGAATAAAACGAATAATGGAATTTTTTGATGACAATCCAACTTTCTAAGCGTGTACAGCGTGTAAAACCTTCCCCGACTTTGGCAATAAGTGCTTTGGCGCAACAGTTAAAGGCAGAGGGGCGCGATGTGATTAATCTCGGTGTCGGCGAGCCTGATTTCGCTACCCCGGAGCATATAAAACAGGCTGGAATTGATGCCATAAATAATAACCAGACGGGTTATACCGCAGTCGATGGCATTCCTGAACTAAAAAAGGCAATTATTAAAAAGTTCAAACAGGATAATAATCTTGACTATGATCTGGATCAGATTCTGGTTTCCTGTGGTGGCAAGCAAAGCTTCTCAAATCTCTGTCAGGCATTATTAAATGATGGCGATGAGGTCATTATTCCTGCGCCCTACTGGGTCTCTTACCCTGATATGGTATTACTTGCAGGTGGAAAACCCGTAATTGTAGAAGCTGGACAGGAGAGTCACTTTAAGCTGACTGCAACCATGCTGGAAGAGGCAATCACGGACAAAACACGGCTTTTTGTTATTAATAGTCCCTCAAATCCAACGGGTGTTTCATATAGCAAGGAAGAACTCGCGGAACTGGGAAAAGTGCTGCTTAAATACCCCGATGTGATTGTTGCTACGGATGATATGTATGAACACATCCTTTTTAATAACAACAAGTTTTATAATATTCTGAATGCAACTCCGGAATTATATGAGCGCTGCATGGTCTTGAACGGCGTATCCAAGGCTTATGCCATGACTGGCTGGCGTATTGGCTATGCGGGAGGACCCTCTGAATTGATCAGGGCAATGAAAAAAATCCAGGGACAAAGCACCTCAAATCCGACATCCATTTCGCAATATGCTTCTGTGGCAGCACTTGAAGGTGATCAGGGATGTATTCAACCGATGCTTGAAGCATTTAAGGAACGCCATGATTTTGTCGTCGCTGGCTTAAATGCGATTGATGGCGTCGAATGCCTTGAATCAGATGGCACATTTTACAGCTTTCCTAATGTGGAGGGCTTGATTGAACGTGTTGACGGCGTTGCAAATGATGCTGAGCTGGCAGAATATTTACTCGATAAAACCGGAGTAGCACTTGTCCCTGGAAGCGCATTTGGTTTAGCTGGTCATATACGTTTGTCATTTGCTACCAGCATGCAAAACCTGCAAAAATCAGTAGAGAGAATTGCTTCCTTATAAGACCAGGAGCCTGTCCGAGAACTGGGATTGAAACGAAAATTTCAGAATTGTTATAAGGTGGGTTTATCAAGAGAGGCGAATAGTCGCTCTATTTAACGAACTTGATAAGCTCAGATTATGATGATTGTGGGATTTGCAGTCAATTTCTAGTTCTCGGACAAGCTCCTGGCACTTTCACTTATTACATTACCTTTTACATGAAAAAAAAACCACCTAAACCCGACTTTTCTGCTTTTAGTTTTTCCAGTGTTCTTTACTCCGCCATCAGGGAGGCTGGCTACAAAACACCTAGCGAGGTTCAACAACAAGCCATTCCGGTTATTTTGGAGGGCAAGGATGTATTGGCGCGTGCTGAAACGGGTTCGGGAAAGACGGCTGCCTTTGTGCTGCCCTTGCTGGAACAATTGCTGCGAAA
>JALVDQ010000121.1 GCA_027008885.1 Thiotrichaceae bacterium
AGCCGGTGTTGTATTCTGGTGGCGGGGTGATTTCTTCGGGCGCTGCAACCGAACTGACCGAGTTTGCCAGGGCATTTAATTTCCCGGTCACCAATACACTCATGGGGCTCGGCGGCTATCCGGCTACCGACAAGCAGTTTATTGGCATGTTGGGGATGCACGGTACATTTGAAGCCAATCGCACCATGCACTTTGCTGATTTGATTATCGCCGTTGGCGCACGTTTTGATGATCGTGTTACTGGCGATATCAAAAAGTTTTCACCCTATGCCAAGGTTATTCATATTGATATTGATCCCGCTTCAATATCCAAAAATATCAAGGCACATATACCAATCGTGGGTGATGTGAAGCAGGTATTGCAAGACTTTCTCGATATTATGGAAGAACAGAAAATCGAGCCTGACAAGGAAGCCTATGCATCCTGGTGGAAGGAAATCAAGGAGTGGCAAGCCGTCAACTGCCTTGCTTATGAAAAGTCAGATAACAAAATCATGGCGCAGTATGTGGTGGAAAAACTCTGGGAAGTTACCAAAGGCGATGCCTATGTTGCTTCTGATGTTGGGCAGCATCAAATGTGGACAGCACAGTATTACAAATTTGACAAACCCAATCGCTGGATTAACTCGGGTGGTCTGGGAACCATGGGTTTTGGCTTGCCCGCTGCAATAGGTATTCAACTGGCTCACCCTGATGAAACGGTTGCCTGTGTAACCGGCGATGGCAGTATCCAGATGTGTATACAAGAGCTGGGTACTTGTACGCAGTTTGATTTGCCCTTAAATATTATCAATCTGAATAATGGCTATTTGGGGATGGTGCGTCAGTGGCAGGAATTTTTCTATGAAGAACGCTATGCCATGACTTACAACCAGTCCTTGCCGGATTTTGTCAAACTGGCAGAATCGTATGGGCATGTGGGTATCCATATTGATAAACCGGCTGATGTGGAAGGTGCAATCCGCGAAGCCGTTAAAGATACCAAACGCTTGTATTTCCTCGATTTTGAGACCGAGCCACAGGGTAATGTTTACCCCATGATTCCGGCACAGTATGGTCACAATGAAATGTATCTGAACAAGGAAGATGCCATTGCAGACATGCAGGCAAAAAAGGCGGAGCTAGAAAGGCAGGGTGAAAAATGAGACACATTATTTCAATATTAATGGAAAATGCCACGGGTGCATTATCGCGGGTATCGGGTCTGTTCTCACAGCGTGGTTACAATATCGAATCACTCACGGTTGCCCCCACGGATGACCCAACGCTGTCGCGCATGACTCTGGTAACCCGGGGAAATGATGCCTCAATCGAACAAATCGTGAAGCAACTGAACAAGCTCATTGATGTGGTAAAAGTCATGGAATTGTCTGATTACAAACACATTGAGCGCGAAATCATGTTTGTCAAGGTTGCTGCTGCGAATATGGAATCCTGCGCCTCGATTAAACGCATGGCAGATATATTTCGGGCGAATATCATTGATGTTAAAAACAAAATGTATACCCTTGAAGTCACCGGCAGACCTGACAAGCTCGATGGCTTTCTGGAAACCATGCAAGACCATAAAGTAGTCGAAGTGGTTCGCTCCGGCGCAATGGGGATAACACGCGGCGCCAATGCGCTAAAAATTTAGTTTGTGGTTTTTGTTGGCTCAATGTGTAGGTTGGATTAGCGTAGCGTAATCCAACGTAAGCCGACATTGTGCCATGACTTTGTCGGATTACGCTCAGGCTAATCCGACCTACAAATACAGGTTGAATCCACCACCCGTAATCCGACAAATTGTAGCTACATAATATGCTTAGAATAGTAAAGAACAGTTAGAAAACTTAAACAAGGAAATTTATAAATGAATATTTATTACGATAAAGATTGTGACCTCTCCGTTATACAGGGTCTAAAAGTAGCCATTATCGGCTTTGGTTCGCAAGGTCATGCACATGCTGCCAACCTTAATGATTCAGGCGTTGATGTAACCGTTGGTTTGCGCCCTGGTTCGCCTTCAATTGAAAAAGCAAAAGGCTTTGGCTTAAAGACTGCCGATGTGCCAACAGCCGTTGCCGCTGCTGATGTCGTAATGATTTTAACGCCTGATGAATTTCAGTCAGTGCTGTATAAAAATGAAATAGAACCGAATATCAAGGAAGGCGCAGCACTGGCATTCGCGCACGGCTTTTCGATTATCTACAACCAGGTTGTGCCACGCAAAGACCTTGATGTGATTATGATTGCACCCAAGGCACCCGGTCATACCGTGCGTTCTGAATTTGTTCGCGGTGGAGGTGTGCCTGACCTGATCGCAGTCGAGCAAGATGCTTCAGGCAAGGCAAAAGCAATCGCAATGGCGTATGCCTCGGGTATTGGTGGTGGTCGTACAGGTATTATCGAAACGACTTTCCGTGATGAATGTGAAACTGACCTGTTTGGTGAGCAGGCGGTTCTCTGCGGTGGTACAGTGGAGCTGGTAAAAGCAGGCTTTGAAACACTCACTGAAGCAGGTTATGCTCCGGAAATGGCATACTTTGAGTGTTTGCACGAGCTGAAACTGATCGTTGACTTGATGTATGAAGGCGGCATTGCCAATATGAACTACTCCATCTCAAACAATGCAGAATACGGCGAGTATGTGACAGGACCGAAAGTCATTAACGATGAGTCCCGCGCCGCCATGCGCGAAGCACTCAAAAATATCCAGACAGGCGAATACGCAAAACGCTTTATTGCAGAAGGTGCGGCAAACTATCCGGCAATGACAGGCTATCGCCGTCTAAATGCAGAACACGGTATAGAAGTCGTCGGTGCAAAACTGCGTGAAATGATGCCCTGGATAACAGCAAACAAACTGGTTGACCAGGAAAAGAACTAAATTTATTGCACTACCCCCACCACCCCTACACTACACAAAAATATATAAAAACAGGGGGGGATGGGTGTTTCTGAGGATAGAAGACAGAGGCAGAGCATGTAATCGTAGGGTTGGTGGAGTTTACGCAAGCAACCAGATTCGCTTGGTTTCGCGGGGCTACAGCAACCCTACGGATCTTTATTTTACATAGAACGAGATATAAACAAGTAAAGTCAACAGTATGAAATAGAAAGTAAAATCAACTAAAAAAAGATTTTCCTTGAGGCTATCTTCAAATGATAAAACACCCTCCACCGATACGCCTATCATGTCATATAAATATTGGACAGGAAAACCACCGGCAATCACCTTGACCTCGCAAGGAGATGCTTCACCACAATAAGCTTCTCCGGATGTTGTTACCGTTTTATACGTTGTGTAATAGCTTGAAGCTAGTGTCAGTAATAAACTACTGACCAAAACTATTGTCATTAAGCTTAAATTTTTGAGCATTGCTACACTTCCTTGAGATTTATTATGGTTCAGGCACTTAAGTCATGCCGATGTTCTAACATATTTGCAAAAATCAGCTGGCTGCTGTGCAGAAATTCCTCGGGCAGGTTTTGTTCACTCATTTCAAGTGTCCGGTAAACAAGCCAATGCTCAAATTTGTCTTTCTCTCCTGCTCTTTGGTTATTACCATGCCAGCTTGTGACTGCCTGTCTGGTATTGATTTGCACTTTTTCGCCTTTTTTTGAAAACAGCGAGAGTGCGGATTTGGGGAAAAATTTGAGTGGAAAATGCAGACCTTCCCAATAATAGTGTAATAACTGGCTTAACGTTTCCTGCGGATTACTTACCCCTTGCAGATAAAAAGATTCTTCAGGCGAATAAAAATAAGTGTATTTGTTGCTTTCTACAGCGTTTTCCTTATCGGTCGTGTTCAAGATGCAATTTAATACCAGATGCTTCAGCCAAAGTTCAATATAATCAGTGTAGTAGGCTTGTGAGACCTTGACCAGAGTACGCGCAATGCCTGCACTTTGCGGATTGTTAGCGAGCCTGTCTAACTCACCATACAGGGTAAATTCATCCAGCGAGAGTGAAAAAGACTGTTTTTCCAGATAATCAATTTCGGG
>JALVDQ010000122.1 GCA_027008885.1 Thiotrichaceae bacterium
CTTCCACCACTGTATTCTTATTTCAAACACACCACACTGGTAAAAGCACCTGATGCGGATTAATCCTTGATTAAATACCCATCCCCCCTGTTTTTTATATATTTTTATATGTAGCCCGTATGAAGCCTTGCGGAATACGGGGAACAAAGGTTGATTACACACCTGCCTTGGTATCAAATAGGAACTAAACGTTACCCCCTTAGAATATTTGGGATCGGAGTAAAATTATCCACAGGCTCTTAAAGCAGCAGAAACGACAAGGAGAATAAATCATGACAGCTCTAACATTACGCCTTCCCTCAGAAAAGCACCAACGTCTTAAACAGTTAGCCAAAAAAAGAGGTACAACCATCAATCGTTTATTAGATGAAATGACAACCCTGTTACTCGCAGAGTTTGATCTTGAAACACGTTACCTTGCACGGGTGGAACGGGGTAAAGGAAAACAACAACGTGGGCTTGAGTTGCTTGAAAAAGCCCGTGGGTAAGCTTTTGCGGTTTTCTTGCAAAGCTAATTCCTGACCCTGGAAACAAACCAATATGGATCTTTCAGCCTACAAAGCCTTTATTGCCGTTGCCGAGCAGGGCACGTTCTCAAAAGCTGCCGATTTTTTATATATCACACAGCCTGCGATTAGCAAGCGGATTGCACTGTTAGAAGAGCAACTCGGCAGTAAATTATTTGATCGCATTGGTAAACGGGTGATGTTAAATGAGGCTGGCAGGGCGTTATTGCCCATTGCCGAGCGCATTATGCAGGATGTGCGCGAGTCGCAACGGGTGATTGATAATCTCAGCGGACAGGTAAGTGGTCGGCTGTCGTTGGTAACTTCTCACCACATTGGCTTGAGGCGCTTGCCCGGCACTCTCAAGCAATATGCAGAAAGCTATCCGCAGGTGCGCCTTGATCTGGCTTTTATGGATTCCGAAAACGCTTGCCACAAGATTGAAAAAGGTAGTTATGAACTGGGTGTTGTCACCCTGCCCCTGACAAAATCCTCACGGCTTAAGCTCACGCCTTTATGGAGCGACCCGCTCACGATTGCAGTTGCGCCTGATCATCCGCTGGTTCAACTCGCCAACAAGCAGCCGATTACGCTCAACCAGCTTGCCAAACACAGCGCCATTTTACCCGCCATTGGCACATACACGCGCACTGTGATTGAAAAACCGATTGTGCAAAAACACGGCGCACTGGATGTGATTCTGGAAACCAATTATCTGGAAACCATTCGTATGATGGTCGCTATCGGGCTGGGCTGGAGCGCACTGCCACGCACTATGCTGGATAACACCCTGGTAGAAATCAAGGTGAAAGGTTTAAAAATCGAACGCACCCTGGGCGTGGTGCAACATGCGGAACGCAGTTTGTCGAATGCGGGCAAGGCGTTTATTCAGAACCTGTCCGGGAATTATGAGTCGTAGCGAGGGCAAGCTGAGTAGTTACACTCAAGCTTTATATTGTCCATCTGTTCCACAGAAATCCTGCGACATACCACTTGCCACTAATTTTGGCTAAAACCAGGTCAGCTCCCCGCCAATTATAGTCGGCAGATTCCCCCTTGCCTTGCCAGTAAAATTCGTAGCCTTTTAATTTGTATTTTTCAAGTGCCTTAAAGCCTTTTAAATTGTGCAGGGTTTTAATTTTGCTAACCCTGGAGACAGCTAATCTTAAATCCATCAACTGTTTTAAGCTCATCTTTACAGGGTCACCTTTTGCATAGTCTGTGCCCCAGTTGAGTTGCTTGCCATTTCTATAAAATTTGGCGAAACTTTTTTGGCTGAAGTGTTTGGCATCGGCTTCACCAAAGGTGAGTTTATTTGTAACGACAATACCCAGCAAGGGATGAATGAAGTTTTTTATTTTGACCAGGTTTTTGTTTTTTAATGCCTCTAAAAAACTTTCTGCGGTAGCCTTTGCGTCTTTTGCGTCTAAAGAGTTGCTGCTGTGCCTTGATAAATAGTCATCTATTTTGAATCTGAGGCGTCCACAGGGATAACCATCCCTGCCGCCTGGAATATCCAGCTCACCAATACCTTTTAACAGACGTCGGGGGTAGCTTTGGGTTTTAATTGCTGTAACAGTTCCATTTTGCATGCTTGTCTGTGTCACCACATCACACTTGCCAGCGCTACAATTTGTCGCATACTCGCAACTACGGTTTTTACCATTAATTTCTACATAGCCTTTGCTAGAGAATCTTAAATACCTGGCATTTACCCATCCGGGTAATAACTCGTTAAAATCGTTATACTGACCCAAATTGCGATTTACAGCATGTATCTTGCACCAGATAGAGCGAGCCAATTTAGTGCATTGATCAACTCCAACAAAGGCACCTGGTGGCAGTGCAGTAATTTTTTCAGAACGCCAGTCTGGTTTTACCCTGACGCTTAATGTGTCATCACTGGCAATACCGCTTACCTCTGCAAATAAAGCATCGGGATAATAATTTGCATACGAAATACCAGAGATGCCAATCAAGGCAATGAAAGATAGCACTCCAGCAAATAACTTTATCATCTTCATCTTTCGCATCCTTTCTTTCACGTTAAGTACCTGACTCTAATCTGGAACCTGTCTGCGAGGCAAAGATGACACGACACAAGTGGCAAAGAATGAAAAAGTAGCTCTACTTCTCTTTTATTTTTATATCAAAGCCACAGGTCTCATCGCCAAAACCACCAATACAGCTAACTTCTTTTGCGCTTGCGCGTTTGCCTGTAACGCTTTCGATAGCTCCAGCCATCAGCCCGCCTTCAAAAGAACACAGAGTTCTGCCGACAGGTTCCATTCCATCGCAGGTTACACACTCGTATACATCAATATGTATAAAGTCATCTTCAACTTTAGGAGCCTTGATAATACCAACTTTCATTTCAGTGCATAAGTCAATAAATTCTTCGATGCTGGTTATACCTAACTCTGATCCAAGCTTTTTGCCGGCATAGTAGCTGATCGCTGAAGCACCCTGCCCGAGAATATCCTCCATTGCAACTAATCTGAATAGCCGGTAAAGACCAACACCTGTATATTTTCCAAGTTCAGGTCGATTTACTTTCAAGGCATTTATGATTGAAACAGCTTCTTCTTTTGTTTTTGCGTCCATAGTAGTGCTTGTTGTTATTATTAATAGAACGCTCGATTATAGGATAAAAAAATCTTTCAGGTAATGATTCAGATCAAAACAAACAACAAAGTTCGGCTTTCGATCACTCTGTGAAATTGCGACCAATGTAGAATGCGGTAGAATGTAGCGTAGCAGAATGAACTACAATAACAGGCTGGGTGTTATTTTGCACAGCGAGGGGTTTTCGCTTGGAAGTGGTTTTAAATAGGTCGCGGAAGAGGAGTAAAATCGAGCAGGTCAGTGGTTTTAAAACCCTGAAAACAAATCCCAAAATGCCACAACCTCAATTCCTTGCTGGCTTTCATCATTCTGGTTATAAGTAATCAGTAATTTGCGGCTGACTTCAAGCTTTAATTTTTCTAAGCCTTTAAATTCTCTTTGTCGATTGTGTGCTGTTAGTTCGTAGCAAACTTGCACTGCGATTAGTTTTTTATCTTTTTTACAAATAAAGTCGCATTCAAAACCTTTATTGTAAAAATATATTTTATATCCTCGCTTT
This sequence comes from Thiotrichaceae bacterium, assembly GCA_027008885.1. Taxonomy (GTDB): domain Bacteria; phylum Pseudomonadota; class Gammaproteobacteria; order Thiotrichales; family Thiotrichaceae; genus Cocleimonas. The sequence continues at coordinate 3,631 of JALVDQ010000122.1, forward strand.
TTAAACTCGGTATAGACGAGATTTTCAAAGGTTTTGCCAAAATCCTGGGAGAATTTAAATGATGTCTGTGCCAGAAAACTATTATCATTAATGTAGATTTTCTTTTTGCTTCTGATTTGCTTTTTTAGAGAGTAATCATACTGCGTGATTTCACTGCATAGATAGCTGTCTTCAAGTACACGGATGTATTCTTTGACGGTATTGTCGTTGATTCCCAAGGCTTTAGCGATGGAGTTATAGGAGTACAGATTGGAGCAGTTGGAAATAATAAAGTGAGTGACTTCACGAAAGGTTTTGCTGTCGCGTAGTTTGTTGTTAGCTATGCAGTCTTTGAATACAATGCTGTCGTAATAGCTTAATATAATGTCTCGCTTGTAGCGTGCTTCTTGTAGTACTTCAAAAAATGATCCAAATAACATCATTTCATCGATAATTTTTAAGGTTTCTGCTTTCCGTTTAATTAATTCAAAACGGTTATTAATTCCTCTAAATGCTAATACCTCTGGATAAGAGGGAGGATAAACTTGCGACTCAATATAGCGACCACTGAGCAGTTTGGCGTATTCGCCGTCAAGCAAGGAGGAGTTGGAGCCTGTAATGAATATTTTTTTGACGAGTTGATTGTCGTAGATTGCTTTTACAAATTTTTCCCATGCTTCAATGTTTTGCACCTCATCGAGAAATAGGTATTGAACAGCCTCGCCTGTTATTTTTTCACTGAGTTCCAATAGCCCGTAGAGGCTTTTACTATCATTATAAAGTGCTGAAAAATAAGGATCATCCAGATTAACGTAGAGAATGCTTTTAGGATTTACCTTTTCGCAGAGATGATTAATCAGTAATTTAAATAATGTGGTTTTCCCCGAGCGTCGAATGCCTTTCAGGACTTGTATTTGTCGCAAGTGTAATTTATCAGCAATACTTGTATAGATATGTCGCTGATAGAGGTCTTTGTAGGTCGATTGCCAATGTTTATTATGAGTAAATAGGGCTTTTTCCATTATACAACAACCAAAATAAAGTATTTTTACTAAGTATAGTTAGTAAAAATACTTTATTCAATATAGTTTATACACTTTATGCTTGAGAATTTTGCAATTAGAGTGCACCTCTTTTGTGAAGATCAAGGCAACAAATAGGCGGAATAGTTATGCCATTTAACAAAAATTGAAGAAAAATCTAGCCAAATTTAGCTTTTCCGCTGTAGGCTCGCTATTTGTTTGATACTTTTTATAATGAAATACAGGAACACTGGTTAATAATGTGCAATGTGTAATCCCGTATTCCGCAGGCTTCATACGGGCTACGTTGCTGTTCTCTGTTCTCTGTTCTCTGTCCTCTGTCCTCTGTCCTCTGATACCCATCCCCCCTGTTTTTAATACTTTTTTAGAAACAAATTACGCTGGACAGTTACATTTACTGACCTTTCTGTTTTTGGCAGGAAGCCAGAATCCCGCGAAGGATATTGAGTTCGGTTTTATCGGGTTGTGCCCGGGCAAATAGTGTGCGTAATTTTTGCATGATCTGACCCGGATGTTTTTTAAAGATAAAGCCGGTCTCATTCAGTGTTTCTTCAAGATGCGAGTAGAACTGTTGCATTTGTCTGGTTGATGGTAAATCACGTTGAGCGGAGGCTTTTTGCTGTTTGTTTTGTTCTGCGTTTGCCTGCTTGAATATTTCATAGCTCAATGTTTGTACTGCTGCGGCAAGATTGAGTGAGCCGTATGCGGGGCTTGTGGGTATGCTTACCCGATATTTTGCGTATTGCAGATCCTCATTCGAGAGTCCCATGCGTTCAGGACCAAACAGCAGTGCAACCTTGTTTTGTTGTGATGAAAAAACAAGATGTTGTGCGCTTTCTTCCGGAAGCAGTTGTGGCAGATCATAACCGCGGTTACGCGCAGTGCTGGCAATAACCACGCTGCAATCCTTTACTGCGTCGTAAAGATGCTTAAAGCAGGCTGCATTGTCGAGTATGTCAGATGCGCTGGCAGCCATTTTTTGTGCCTCGGCAGAAGGAAAATCAAGCGGATTGACCAGCGCAAGATCGCTTAAACCCATGGTTTTCATTGCGCGGGCAGCCGATCCGATATTGCCAGGGTGATAGGTTCTTACCAGAACAATGCGGATATTGCTTAACATGGATAATTAGTTATAGTGATTTTTTACATAGGTTTCTACAATCTTCTGGAACTCCTCAGCAATATTATCCCCTTTCAGAGTGACTGTTTTTTCTCCATTTTCATAAACGGGGGCAACTGGTGATTCTCCGCTTCCGGGCAGACTGATGCCGATATTCGCCTGTTTGCTTTCACCAGGTCCATTTACGACGCAGCCCATAACCGCAACAGACATTTCTTCGACGCCGGGGAAGCGGCTTTTCCAGACGGGCATTTGCTCTGATAAATAGGCTTCAATGTCCTGTGCCAGGCGTTGAAAATAATCGCTGGTGGTGCGCCCACAGCCCGGACAGGCAACAACCTGCGGAGTAAAAGAGCGAAATCCCATGGTTTGCAGTATCTGTTGCGCAACAATTACTTCCTTTGCGCGTGGCGCACCAGGTTCGGGAGTCAGCGAGATGCGAATCGTGTCTCCTATTCCCTGCTGCAATAACACCGCGAGCGCCGCCGTTGAGGAAACAATTCCCTTGCTGCCCATGCCTGCTTCGGTTAACCCCAGATGCAGTGCGTAATCACATTTGTCGGCAAGGTCGATATACGTTTTGATTAAATCCTGAACACCGCTTAGCTTGCAGGAGATAATGATTTTATTTGCAGGCAAACCCAGTTCTTCGGCTTTCGCGGCACTCCCCAGTGCGGATTCAATCAGCGCGTCATGTTGTACTTCTGCCAGTTCTCTGGGGGTGTCAAGCTGGCTGTTTTCATCCAGCATCCTTGCCAGTAATTTTTGATCCAGAGAACCCCAGTTGACACCGATGCGCACTGCCTTGTTATGCTTTACCGCAATCTCTATCATCTGCGCAAACTGCTCATCCCCACTTTTGCCCTTGCCAACATTACCCGGATTAATGCGGTATTTGTCCAGTGCTTCGGCACATTCGGGTACAGCACTTAATAATTTATGCCCGTTAAAGTGAAAATCTCCCACTAGCGGTACAAAACATCCCATTTTATCCAAACGTTGACGTATTTCCGGCACGGCTTCCGCTGCTTTCATGGTATTTACGGTAATGCGTACCAGTTCTGAGCCTGCTTTTGCCAGTTCTGCAACCTGCTGGACAGTGCGTAGCACATCTTCTGTGTCGGTATTGGTCATTGACTGCACCACAACAGGCGCATCACCACCAACGGCAACTTTTCCTACCTGGACTTTGAGCGTTTTTTTACGGTTTTTTTTCATGGTATTTTTTATGGCTTTGTCTTGAACTTTGGGAATTGTTTTACTTCGCTTAGGATACTTTTGTCCAGCTTTAACTGTTCTGCAAGCTGCGCGATTGTTTTTTTCTCTACTGGATGAAGCACATCTGCTGCAATCTCGGCAAGAGGATACAAAACAAAAGGAAATTTCAGTATTTCAGCCCTGGGAACATCAATTTCTGGCTGCAATACCGAATCACCGAACAAGAGTACATCAATATCCAGGGTGCGCGAAATGAATTTTTTATCATCGCGTTTTCGGGCATGTCTGTCTTCAAGCTTTTTCAGGTAGGCTTTCAGCTGTTTATAATCCAGATCGGTATCCAGACCTGCCGACAAATTAATGAATGGATCACCATCGAAACCAAATGCCGGGCTTTCATAAGCTTTGGAGAAAATAATCCCGGGAAAATCCAGCACCAGTTGATCGACACAAGACTGAATATTCTTGTGTCGGTCAATATTGCTGCCAATATCCAGATAAACTCTTGTCATCAGGTGACTTCCCGTGTGCGCTCAATACTTACCCCTACTTCCTGAGAACCGGTCACTGCCATAGGTTTGCCAAGGGTTACGCGAATCCAGGGAATATTCATTTTTTCCAGCAATAATTCAGCGATATGCTCAGCCAGTGCTTCAACCAGCTTAAATTTACTTTTGGCGACCATTGACTTGACCAGATTGGCTGCTTCCTTGTAATTCAGGGTATCCCTAATATCATCAGAGTGTGCGGCAGGTCGGTTATCCCAGCCCATTTCAAGATTGACAGAAATCTGCTGGTGTATGCGTTGCTCCCATTCATAAATGCCGATAACAGCGTTTATTCTAAGATCACGAATATAAACAATATCCATTATTTTTTCCTAAATTTAACAGGTTCTTTTAAGAATACCTAAAGAAGAAACAAAAGTATCCATGAAATCTATCTAATCTATCTGCTTTTCTGACAAGCTATTCTGCATCTATTTTCATAAAGATAGCGTATTGAGCACAAATGAAGGAGAGATAATAAATGAAAAAGTTTCTATCAGGTTTTTTAATGGGTGATTGTACACCCGCCAATTTTGTTTTAAAGCCGTTGTTATTGCTTGGTTTTCGGCTTTACCTGGCAAAGGTTTTTTTGTTTTCAGGGCTGAATAAAATACAATCATGGTCACAAACATTAAGCCTCTTTGCAGATGATTACAAAGTTCCACTTCTGCCACCAGAAGTCGCTGCCTATATGGCAACCACAGCCGAGTTGCTTTTATCCGTATTATTAATCCTGGGTCTGTTTGCGCGCCCTGCCGCACTGGGTTTGTTTATACTCAATGCAGTAGCCGCCTATTCACTGGCACATTCTGACTTTGCTTCCCTTGTAGGTCACTGGCAACATATCCTCTGGGGAACCATGCTGGCGGTTCTTTTTGCCTTTGGACCAGGCAATTTGTCTATTGACAAGTGGTTAAGTGATAAATGGGAAAATGGCTAAACAGGGGTCTGTCCGAGGAAATTTAAATCCTGAAACTTGAATATAAAATAGATAAACACCATCAAGTCCACCATTTTTCCATACGATTATATTTAATTCAGTTTTCTTGTTGGGCTATAAAAACTAAAAACTGCCATCTTAAATCTATATCACTTAGTGCGCTATGACATAACATGAAACAGATCATGACTAAGAAATGCTCAAGTTAGGTGAAAAATATTCCAGAAGCTGAACTATCTAAAGCAGTTGTAATCGAAGCTTTCATATGAGGGGCTAGACTCGATACTTTACTTATTAAAAGAGTATTAGTTTAGTTCGTGGTTTAAATCGCCGTAGCTAGATAAGCGATGCAGCATATGAAAAAACTGATAGTTACATTTATAGCGTTAATCATAATAGGTATTGGTCTCATTATAACACTCTATAATCCGCCTCAAACGAAAGCGGATAATAAAAAAATAATGTCTGCTTTCGATGGAATCTACGAGGCTTCTGGTGCAGAGCAGCTTTCAGATGGGCGTGTTGTGATTATTGAAGATGAGAAATCAAGCGCAATTAAAAACATACTCACATTTGAATCAAGCAATAGGGTTGTGGTTAATCAGCTTGTTCCTGATCAAAGTAAAATAAAAACTAAAATTGTACTGAATGATCTTGAGGGTATTGCGATAGACGCTAATGATTATCTTTATGTAATCACCTCTCACTCTCGAAGCGCTAAAGGGAAAACTAAGAATAATCGGAGTTTGCTTGCTCGCTTTTCTGTTAAAAACAATTCAATTTCTGATTATAAAGAAGTATCCATTAAAGATAGTTTACATCAGTTTATAAACCGCAGGATGGGGATAAATGCAATCAATATCGAAGGACTAAGCTTTAATGATAAAAAAGATAAATTACTCATTGGTTTGCGGGAACCAGTAGTTAAAGGAAAATCACTGATACTTTATCTCGATAACCCTTATGAAATCTTTGATGAGCAAGATGCAGAGCTTGAGTTTTCTAATCAAATCGTACAACTGGATCTAGGAGGCGGTGGCATTCGATCCTTATACTATGACAAAAAAATTGGCGGTTATTTAATCGTTAATGAGATCAAAAACCGCAGAGGACAATTACGCTCAAAAGTGTGGCTCTGGAGCGGTGTGCCGGAAGATGAAGCGCATATGCTTATTATTCCGGGAATGGAAAATATTAAAAATATTGAAGGCATTACTTCAATTAAACTCAAAGACAAGGATCGTATTTTAATTGTAGCCGATGATGGACAAAAAAGATCATTAAAGGGGTCTCATTTTGCCATTATCAAATATAGTGATCTTATCATTGAGTAGTTATGGAGAGAGAAAGTGAAATCTAACTACAGTGAGAAAAAACTGACTCCCAGGAATAAGATGAATAGCGATAATAACAGTCTATTTTTTCAAATTAAAAATAAAGAACTAAACGAAAAATCTAAAAAAAGTGAAAATACATCCCAAAAGAAAAAAGGGAAAAATAAACCCTCATTTGGTTCAGTCAAAGGTATTGAGACCATGTTTAGGTCTGCTTATCGCGCCCAGCTGGATTTAATTTCTATTGGCGCGATGAAAGCAAATATTATGATAACTATTAATGGTACTTTAGCAACGGTACTAATGATTTCAGGCGCTTTTATTTATGCCAAAGACCCGGTTTATCTAATCCCTGCCTTTGTGTTTTTAATAACCGCCACAGTCTCGATTTTTTTCTCTATTCAAGCAGCATCACCAAGGTATTTTGGAAAGGACAAAGACCGGATTACTAACCCTACTGTTGATGATTTCCGCAAGGGTAATATCAGCTTTTTAAATTCAGAGCAATATGCTGACTTATCCAAAGAAGATTATGTTGAGGGTATGCGTCACACCTTGCAAGACCCGGAAAAAGTGTATGTTGGTATGATTGAGTATCTGCATCACCTTGGTTTGATAGCAAACTGGAATTTCAAGCAATTAAAATTATCATACTTTGTTTTTCGCACAGGTATTGTTTTTGGCATTATCATGCTAATAGCTGTTCAGCTCATTACTCATATTATGCCCCTGATAGACATACCAGATACAATACATGCACCTATTATCAGTAATCAGCGAGAAAAATTTAATGAAATTTATCAAACTTCCGGGATAGGAACATTACCCGACGGGCGAGTGCTTGTTATTCGAGGAGAAGATAAACGTGCCTTGAGTATCATAGAAGTACAGTCAGATGGTTCAGTGGTAGAGGATGAAATATTGGATACCGTTTTGCTAGGTGCTTTCAATGTTCGTCTGGAAGATCTTGAAGCACTTACCATTGACAAACAGGGAACAGTTTATGCAATAACCTCTTTTAGACGGACTAAACGGGGGCGACGTATACAGGCAAGAGAGCGCCTGATTCAGTTTAAAGTGGATAAAAACCGGATTGTAGAACCAAAAGTTTACCACGGTCTTGGTGATTTTATTGCAGCTAGTGGATTAAACAAATCCGGCAAAAATATAGCGATTGAAGGTTTAACCTTTGATGCAAGGGAGCAGCATCTTCTGCTTGCCTTTAGTCAGCCCCTTTCTGATGGTAAAGCCATCATCATGACAATTGAAAATCCACGTGAGATATTTTCCAGTAGTAATGCAGCAATTAAAGTATCTAAAACATCAGATTTATTAGACCTTGGTGGTGCTGGAATTTTGGCAATTACCTATGATCCCTATTTAAAGGGTTACCTCATTTCCAGCCAGCCCATTAAGGCAAATCATGAGAGCCATTCAAGCCTTTGGTTTTGGGATGGTCAATCAACAAGTAAACCTCGCAGAGCGATGCTACCCGCTATTGTAGAACTAAAAAATGTTGAAGGAATGACACCTGTTAAAGTCAACGGTGAGAATTTCTTGATGCTAATCAGTGGTGATGGCAATAAAAAACAAAAAAAACCAGCGCATTATATGTTGCTTCAATATAATCAACTTATTTTTTAGCGATAAGAACTTGAACTCACCAGATATTATAAAAGCCTAACAAATTGCTCAAAGGTGTTAGAATAAAAACAGAAACTACCCGTACAATTCGTGCAAGCAAAGGTATCGCTATGACAATATCAAGACTTGATTTGCGTTTGGATCAGGAAATCAAAACTAAAGCCGAGAAGCTTCCCATGGAGCAACTTGAGCATTTATTTGCTTAGATGAAGGCATGGATAGCTATAAAAAGGGGCATGATTACAGATCCTTATATTCGCGTATTTAATAGCCTCAGCAATTCCTCTTCGTTGTAAACTGGTACACCAAGCTTTTCTGCTTTTGTCAGTTTGGAACCTGCCTTTTCGCCAGCAAACACGGCTGTTGTCTTTTTGGACACGCTGCCACTCACTTTTGCACCCAGTGCTTCAAGCCGTGCTTTAGCTTCGTTGCGTTTTAGTTTTTGCAAACTGCCTGTAAGGACATAGGTATTGCCTTTTAAAGGCAGGTCATTTTTTATTTTTTCAGGTGCCTGTGGTTTTATACCGGCTTTCAGTAATGCCTCAATGATTTTGGTGTTATGAGCTTCACTAAAAAAGTTCACGATATGCCGGGCAACAACAGGACCGACATCATCAACTTCCTGCAATTCCTCTTCGTTAGCTTTTGCAAGAGCTTCCAGCGAGCCAAAATGCTGTGCCAGTGATTTTGCCGTCGCTTCGCCGACTTCCCGAATCCCCAGAGCGTAGATAAAACGGGAAAGAGGTGGGGTTTTGCTGGCTTGCAGTGCTTCAAGCAAATTTTTTGCCGACTTTTCTCCCATGCGCTCCAGGTTTTCAAGTTGCTCAAGTGTGAGTTGATACAAATCGCTGACATGCGCTATCAGTTTTTTGTCAAAAAGCTGTTCGACAAGTTTATCGCCCAGACCATCTATATCCATTGCCTTGCGCGATGCAAAATGTTTGATTGACTGCTTCTGCTGCGCCGCGCAGAACAGACCACCCGTACAACGTGCGACTGCTTCACCTTCGAGCTGTTCAACCATAGAACCACACACAGGGCAGTTTTCAGGCATTACAATGACAACAGCATCGGCGGGGCGCTTTTCAGGAACCATGCGCACAACCTCAGGAATCACATCCCCTGCCCTGCGAACGATTACCGTATCACCAATGCGTATATCCTTGCGCCTGATTTCATCCATATTATGCAGCGTTGCGTTGGTGACGGTAACTCCGCCAACAAATACCGGCTCAAGTCTTGCCACGGGGGTTAATGCTCCGGTTCTGCCGACCTGAAATTCAACCTCTTTTAAGCGCGTCATTTCTTCCTGAGCCGGAAATTTGTGCGCGATTGCCCATCTTGGCGCACGACTGACAAAGCCGAGCTGTTTCTGTAATTCCAGCGAGTTTACCTTGTACACGACGCCATCTATCTCATAGGCAAGCTCATGACGTTTTTGCTGTATCTTTTTATAATACTGAATACACCCCTGCGCGCCCTGCACCACTTCAATATCGGGGCAAACGCTTAAACCCCAGTCTCTTAGCTGCTGCATTGCCTCACTGTGCGTTGCTGCAAGCTCTGCTCCCTCAAGCAATCCGGTCGCGTAACAATACATCGCCAGATTGCGCGAAGCCGTAACCCGTGAATCCAGTTGGCGCAGACTCCCTGCTGCCGCATTACGCGGATTGGCAAAGGTTTTCTCACCCGCTTCTCGTGCCTTTTTATTAAGTGCCTCAAAAGAGGATTTAGGCATATAAACCTCACCCCTTACCTCAAGAAGTGCCGGAATATTTTTACCCATTAATCTTAGGGGAACTGAATTAATGGTGCGCACGTTTTCGGTTATATTTTCCCCAGTTTCACCGTCGCCACGAGTCGCCCCCTGAATCAGGATTCCATTTTTATAAAGCAAACTGACTGCGAGTCCATCCAGTTTCGGTTCAGCCACAAATTCAAGGCTCTGCTGATCATTCTCCAGACGCTCCAGCAGGCGTTTTTCAAATGCCTCAACTTCCGCTTCACTAAAGGCATTCGCAAGTGACAACATCGGGCGCAGATGCCTGACCTGCTGAAATTCATCCAGCGGCTTTGCACCAACCCGCTGAC
>JALVDQ010000123.1 GCA_027008885.1 Thiotrichaceae bacterium
TACCGCAGTGAATTTCAGCGTGACAGAGACCGCATCATTCACTCCACAGGCTTTCGCCGCCTGGAATACAAGACCCAGGTTTTCGTCAACCATGAAGGAGACTTATACCGCACGCGTCTCACGCATTCGCTCGAAGTTGCGCAAATAGCCCGCTCTATCGCCCGCACCATGCAACTTGATGAAGATTTAACCGAAGCCATCGCACTTGCACATGACCTCGGACACACCCCCTTTGGACACGCAGGGCAGGATGCCTTAAATGCCTGCATGAAAGACTACGGCGGATTTGAACATAATTTGCAATCATTGCGCATTGTCGATCAACTCGAAAAAAACTATGCTGATTTTGATGGTTTAAACCTGTGCTTTGAAACACGCGAAGGCATACTCAAGCACTGCTCCCCGGCTCATGCCGCAGAACTGGGCGATGTCGGAGAGCGTTTCCTGAACAAAACGCAACCCTCACTGGAAGCGCAGCTTACCAATATAGCCGACCAGATCGCCTACAATAACCACGATATAGACGATGGCTTGCGTTCTGGACTAATCTCGATAGAACAAATGCGCGAAGTAGAACTGTTTAGCCTGCAATACGACAAAGTCATGTCGAAATATCCTGATCTCGGTGGTCACCGGGTCGTGCATGAAACCATACGCAGAATGATCGGAGAGCAAGTGACTGACCTGGTAAAAAACAGTCAATTATGCCTCAAAGCAGCCAATCCCAAAAATATTGAGGAAGTCAGAAAACACCCTGAAGCCTTAATCAGTTTCAGCGATGAAATGAAGAAAAACAATCAAAAACTAAAAAAATTCCTGCGCCAGAACCTGTATTTTCATCACAAGGTCTACAGAATGACCCGCAAGGCACACCAGGTCATTGAAGCACTCTTTGAACTGTTTATGGATGACATCCTGCTGCTTCCACCAGAACACCAGACACTCGCAAAACAGGCAATGCTGGATCAGGGTAAAGCAGCGCAAGCCAGAGTCATTGCAGACTATATCGCAGGCATGACAGACCGCTATGCAACACTCGAATACGCACGTCTGTTTGGCGTAGCAGGCAGCGTTTTTTACACCTGAAACAAAACATTAATTCAAAAATATATAAAAAACAGGGGGGATGGGTAGCAGAGGACAGAGGACAGAGGACAGAGGACAGAGGACAGAGGACAGAGGACAGAGGACAGAAGACCGAGGACAGTTGTAGGGGGTCGGTGAAGTTTACGCAACCGACCAGATTTGAGCTTTGACGGTCGGTTTCGCAAAGCTACACCGACCCTACCGTACTGTTTGAATACAAAAATATATAAAAAAAGGGGGGATGGGTATACAGAAGACAGAGCACACTTGTAGGGTCGGTGAAGTTTACGCAACCGACCAGATTTGAGCTTTGACGGTCGGTTTCGCAAAGCTACACCGACCCTACCGTACTGTTTGAATGTAAAAATATATAAAAAAGTAGGGGGATGGGTATTTGGGTTTGGGTATAAGTATGCCTGTCCCTTATGGTTGTGCCAGTAGCAGGGGTTGTTTTACGGCGTTATTTGCTTCTTCCAGTAGCAGTTCAAATTTAAACGGGGACTTGACCTTGCGAGGGACTACAAAGGGAATAATAATTTTATTTTTTCTTTGATAGCTTTGCTGTTGCTTGAGTATTGCGGAAACAGGCGCGTCGTTTTCTGCATCCAGATCATAGATCAAAAGGATATATTTCTGCTTTTTTTCAAGTTTTGGCAAATTAATAAATTCCATAAGTCCCTGCTGTTTATTGCTGCTCCACAATAATCGACCCTGAACTTTTTTTACCAGCGGGTTTAGCGTATGCAGCCAATTGGTATCAATAACATCCTTTTCCTGTAAAATGCCAAATTTCTGGATGTAGTTTTCAGATTCCTGTTGCAGATCAAGTTTTCCCCGGGTTTGTTTCTGGTAGATATGCAGCCCAAAGGAACTCAGCGTAAACAGCAATACGGCAGAAAAGGTAATAATAAACCACAGCGGAATACGATTTCTGTCTGGATTTATATTATTATCCCTTGCATGATTGCTTCTGATATCTGTGACATTGCTCATACTGTTAACTACTGTAATCCAGTTTAGCCAGATGCACACTTAATAAATATCTGTGCATAAATTTATATCCGCGAGTCAGACAAAATGCCCCAACAACAGACCATTATCCCCGGAAAAGATGCCGCACTGGAAAATTCGATAGCCTCCATGCAAATTAAATTATCCAAACTTGGATTCCATATTATAGAACAATCCTGGCTAAATCCTGTAGCGAATGTGTGGTCAGTTCATATTCGGGATGCAGACTGCCCCCTGCTTTTTACCAATGGCAAGGGAGCATCCAAAAAAGCGGCACTGGCGAGTGCTCTGGGAGAATTTTTTGAGCGGCTGGCGACTCACTACTTCTGGGCGGATTATTATTTTGGCGATGAACTTGCCAATGCCGGGACGCTTCATTACAAAAATGAAAAATGGTTTGCACTGGATGTTGATAATAAATGGCCGCAAGGACTGTTAAATAAGGAGCTGCTCGACTTTTACGATCCTGATGGCGAACTCAATCCGCATAATCTGGTGGATATTAACTCGGCAAATCGCAAGCGTGGCATCTGCGCCCTTCCCTATACCTGCGTGCGCAGCAAACAGCAGGTTTATTTTCCGCTTAATATCATAGGAAACCTGTATGTCAGCAATGGCATGTCAGCAGGAAATACACGAGAAGAGGCGCGTGTACAGGCACTTTCTGAAATTTTTGAGCGCTATGTCAAATTCAGGATTATTGCCGAAGGAATCAGTCTGCCCGACGTGCCTGCCGATGTCTTGCAGCGTTATCCCAAAATACTCGCAGGGATTCAGGAACTTGAAACAGCGGGTTTTTCCCTGCTTGTGCAGGATGCCTCCCTGGGCGGGCAATATCCGGTTATGGCGGTCACTTTGTTGCATCCTGAAAATCAGGGAGTTTATGCAAGTTTCGGCGCGCATCCCCGTTTTGAAGTTGCGCTTGAACGCGCATTAACAGAACTTTTGCAGGGAAGAGGGCTGGATGCGCTTAACGGCTTTGCAGAAGCCGGTTTTGATATGGATGAAATCAGCAGTCCGCAAAATCTGGAAACGCACTTTATTGACTCCAGCGGAATCATTAGCTGGCAGTTTTTGCGCGATACCGCCGATTATCCCTTCAGTGACTGGGAAACGCCGTTTCATTCGACCAAAGAAGAATACGACTGGCTGCTTCAGCGCATTCACAACGAAGGCAATGATATTTTTATCTCCGATTACGAAGAACTGGGCATCTATGCCTGCCGTATAATCGTCCCCGGACTCTCTGAAATTTACCCCGTGGATGATCTGGTCTGGGAAAACAATAATATCGGCATTGATTTAAGGGATGATATTCTAAAACAAAATAAAACAGTTCAGGACTGTGATAATTTGATTAAGAAAATAGAAGCACTCAATCTGGATGATCAGCATCCGGTTGCCGCCCTGATCGGATTGCCTGCTGACAAGGATAGTATTTTTGCCGATTTGCGTATTGCCGAGCTAATGACCCTGCTGGCATTAAAGATAAATGACAGGGAGCGGGTACAGGAAGGCTGTGAATGGTTATTGCACTTTGCGCAGATAAATCCTCAACGCCTCAAGGTTTATCGCTGTATCAATACACTGTTACAAATGGATCGCATGAGTCAATACGGCACAGCACTGGAAAAACTTTATGGCTCGGATACCCTGGAAAACGCCTTGTCGCTGCTCGAAGGAAAAGATGTTTTTCCACTTGCAAGTGACTGGAAAATGCACCAGCGTTTAATGCAAGCCTATGCAAAGATTTGCCATCCTGCGTTTTGACCTCTGCCCACCCCCCCGTATTCCGCAGGGCTTCATACGGGCTACGCTGCTGTTCTCTGTCTTCTGATACCCATCCCCCCTGTTTTTTATATATTTTTTAG
>JALVDQ010000124.1 GCA_027008885.1 Thiotrichaceae bacterium
CCCGCGAATATCTCCGATGCCACTTACACCAATAGTCATCTGGTCAATGAAATCACCAAAAATTCACTATATGCCATTGGCTATGCCTATTATACGCAGAAAAATACTGAATTTGATGTGAAACGCTATGGCAAAATGCCGCTTGATGAGGTCTATCGACGCATGGGAAAACGTCTGGATTTAGACCCCAAACGCTGCAAGATTCCGTTTGCGCGTGTGGTTCGCACTCATCATAAACAGGACAAGCCGAAAAATCTGGTTATTTTTGTGCAGGAAAGCCTGGGTGCTCAGTTCGTTGGCGCGCTAAATGGCGATAAAGGTGAAAAAGGCATTACTCCCAATCTTGACCGTTTTTCCAAAGAAGGAGTCTGGTTTACATCACTTTATTCAAATGGAACGCGCAGTATTCGCGGGCTTGCGGGCTTGAGTGCCGGCTTTTTGCCTGTCCCCGGTAAAGGTGTGTTGAAGCGTAATAAATCGCAGAAGGATTTTTTCAGCGTGGCGCAACTTTTGAAACCTTATGGCTATTACAGCCTGTTTGTGTATGGCGGTGAAAAGCGTTTCGACAATATGGCATCCTGGTTTTATGGCAATGGTTTTGATGAGATTATTGATGAAGAAAAATTTGTTAATCCGGTATTTCATGGTATCTGGGGCGTTAGCGATGAAGATTTGGTTAAGCGTGCCAATCAGGAATACGTCAAGCTTTATAAAAAGAAACAACCCTTTGTTTCAGTGATGTTTTCAACAACAAATCACACGCCGTTTGATTTTCCGGAAGGGCGTATTGAGCTGATCAAGGGTGTGAAGCCTCATTCGGTAAAAAATGCGGTCAAATATGCGGACTATGCCATTGGCTTGTTTATTGATCAGGCAAGAAAAGAAGCGTATTACAAGGATACCATTTTTGTCATAGCTGCTGACCATAATGTGCGTGTTTATGGTGACAATCTGCTACCTTACAGGATGTTTCGCATCCCCGGTTTGATTCTTGGTGATGGCGTAGCCCCACAGCTGGTTAAGCGTCTGTATGGACAGCCTGATGTGCTGGCGAGCGCGCTCGATCTGATCGGGATTGATCATCTGTGCTATCCAATTCTGGGTCACAGCATCTATGAAAACCATAAGAAAGACATGAGCCTGATGCAGTTTCATCAAATGTACGGCTTACGCGAAGCCGATAAAATCGCCATTATTCAGCCAGAAGAAAAACCTGTCACAATGAAAATCGTAGATGGTCGTCTAATTGAAACAGAACATGATGTCGAGCTGGAAAAAGATGTGCTGGCATTTGTGATTGGCTTAAATGATCTTTATCAAAAGAAACTGTTTCGACCTGTGACAAAGGAAGATTGCCCCCTGTAATTAAGTATCCGCTCAAAATTAATCCAGGAATTTAGCATTTTGTTTGGGTACTTAACTGACCCTGAAGCATAAAAAAGTATTAAAAACAGGGGGGATGGGTATCTAATTGACTGTTATTTTACCCGCATTCCGGCTTGAGCACCGTTATCCGGACTCAACAGGAAAATATCTTTGCCACCTGGTCCTGCCGCCAGCAGCATGCCTTCTGATACACCAAAGCGCATTTTGCGTGGCGCAAGGTTGGCAACCATAACGGTCATTCTGCCTTCAAGATCGGCAGGGTCGTAAGCGGATTTTATGCCTGCAAAGACATTACGTTGTTCATCTCCCAAATCCAGTGTCAGTTGTAACAGCTTGTCAGCACCATCGACATGCTCTGCCTTGATGATTTTTGCAATGCGTAAATCAATTTTGGCAAAATCATCATACTCAATGGTTGGGCTGATTGGATCTTTGCCTAACTGGGAGTCTTTGTTTTTTGCTGTTTTGGAGTGCAATGCAGCGGCTGCGGCTAATTGCTCCCTGTTTGCTTCGAGCATGGCGTTCACCCTGTCCTCTTCGATTCTTGTCATTAAAGGCTTGAAGCGTTTGATTTCATGTGATTTTAATGGCGCTGCAACACTTGCCCAGCTTAGTTCTCCGGCATTTAAAAAATCTTCCGATTTTTTTGCCAGCTCCGGTACAACCGGCTTCAGATAGGTAATCAGGGCGCGGAACATATTGATTCCGAGTGAGCAAACATCCTGCACTTCATGCTGACGGTTTTCATCCTTAATCACAACCCAGGGTTGTTTTTCATCGACATATTGATTTGCCACATCAGCGAGCGCCATAATTTCACGCATTGCCTTGCTGTAACGGCGATCTTCGTAATTTTGTGCAATGCTCTCGCCGGCATCAATAAATTGCTGATAAAGTTCGCTGTCGGCGAGTTCACTGGAGAGCTGACCGGCAAACTTTTTGCTGATAAATCCTGCACAGCGTGAGGCGATATTTACCACTTTTCCCACCAGATCGCTATTAATGCGCTGCTGGAAATCTTGCAGGTTGAGGTCAATATCATCCACCGTATTACTCAGTTTTGCGGCGAAGTAATAGCGCAGAGGTTCGGCAGGCAAATGATCAAGAAATACACGCGCCTGAATAAAGGTACCACGCGATTTTGACATTTTCTGCCCGTTTACATTTAAAAAGCCATGACAAAAAACGGCGCTTGGCATTCTGAAATTACCTGCTTTCAGGCAGGCTGGCCAGAACAGTGTATGAAAATAGGCGATGTCTTTACCAATAAAGTGATAAAGCTCGGTGTTATTGTTGCCTGACGCATCATTTCGCCAGTATTCATCAAAATCAATGCCTTCACGCTCACACAGGTTCTTGAATGAGGCGATATAACCAATTGGCGCATCCAGCCAGACATAAAAATACTTGTCCTTCGTATCTGGAATTTTAAAGCCCCAATAAGGCGCATCACGAGAAATATCCCAGTCGTTTAAACCACCTTCGAGCCACTCATTCATTTTATTGGCAATTTCTTTTTGTACTGCGCCACTGTTTACCCAGGTTTTAAGAAAGTCAGCATAATCACTCACCTTGAAGAAGTAGTGTTCACTGTCTTTTTCAATTGGAGTTGCCCCCGAGATAACAGAATAAGGGTTCTTTAATTCAGTAGTAGAATAGGTTGCGCCACAGACTTCACAATTGTCACCATATTGATCAGCCGCACCACACTTGGGGCATTCGCCCTTGACAAAGCGGTCAGGCAGAAACATCTTTGCCTCAGGATCATAGGCCTGTTTGACTGTTTTTATGACGATATTGCCTTTCTCTTTTGCTGCCAGATAGATTTCTTCGGCAAATTGCCTGTTTTCTTCTGAGTGCGTTGAGTGAAAATTATCGTAAGAGATCAAAAAATCCTGAAAATCGCGCTCATGCTCGGCTTTCATGCGGTCGATCAATTCCTGTGGTTCAATACCTTCCTGTTGGGCGCGTAGCATAATGGGTGTGCCATGAGCATCATCTGCCCAGGCAAAAATACAGCTGTGACCACGCAAACGCTGAAAACGCGCCCAAATATCAGTCTGGATATATTCCAGCATATGACCGAGGTGTATCGGACCGTTGGCATAGGGAAGGGCGCTGGTAATAAGAATTTTTCGTTTGCTTGCGTTAGACATATCAGTTTTTATATCAGTTTTATAAAGTGGGTAAATTAACAGAGTGCCATGGTATCGTCCAGCCAAACAGTATTTTCAATGGACAGTTCTTGATAATCATTTTTTGATAACAGTTGCGGATGTTGCGGATAAAGAAAGGAACTTATCGCCAAAAGTTTTGACATATACTTTATATTTCAAGTTTCGGAGTTCAAATCTATCGTTACGCAGAGGTACACAGAGATATTCGCAGAGAACCGCAGAGATTGTGAAGGAGGAAAATAATTTACACCTCCTTCGTTTGCACACTTTCTTTAGTTTGCACACTTTTGTCTATACTTTTTATAATGTTAACTCCATGGTTCTTTGCGAAAACTCTGCGACTCTCTGCGTTACTTAAACTGAATGACTGGGATCAATGTTCTATGCTGTTTTTGAGATCCGAAACTTGAGTTTATATGTTCAGTTACGGATTATACGATTACCACTGTGTATTATTGCCAGGGAGGGCATTAAAGTGAAAAAAATAATTGTGATATTTATCCTCAGCGTTTTTATGAGTGCCTGTCTGGAAAGCACCTCACCACCCAATCCACAACCTCAATTTATTAATGGCACGCCGTTACAGGCGGCTGCTACTGTGGTTCAGGCAATTCAGCAGTTGCAAGATGGAACAGGGGGGCTGACACCTTTTATCAATTTGTTTGATTCGGGCGGTGTGCGTTTCTCTCCCTATTATTATATCAATAACACTGACCGGGTCGTTAACGCGACGGAGTTTCAGAGTGATTTTGTCCTGCAAAACCCGCCACTTCGTTTATGGGGTACTTATGACGGCAGTGGTGATCCCATCAACCTGAATATTCGTGATTATTTCAGTAAGTTTGTGTGGGATTATCCCTATCACACAAATGCGACTGTAACACTCATTAACAGTAATAATGATTTTAATTCGCAGGGGAATCTGATTAATAATATGCTCAGTTTCTACCCTTTATCGCAATATCGTATCGTTGAATACTACCAGCCCGGAACAAACCCTGCCAATGGTGGCATGGACTGGAGCAGTTTAATGGTTGTGCTAAAAAATCAGGGTAATAATCAGTGGTCTCTGGTCGGTCTGGTGCATGGTTCATGGACGATTTAGGAAAAGCAGACAAGTATGCAAAATCCCCGCCTGCTTTATCGAGTCATCCTTAAATTTCTGAGCCTGTTTGCCATCGTGGTTTTTCTTTATGTTTTGGTTAATTCATTGTTTGTTGGCAATAAAGAGGACAAAACCACTAAGGAAAAAACTAATGTGGTTAAACTGGATTTGGCTGATATGGGATTGAATCAGGCAAAAAAGGCAGTATGGGGTGGGCAGTCAATCATTATCTTGAAGATTCTCGGCAATGGACAGCCTGCCTATAAAGTTTTTTATAATCATGGAGATTCAGGTAGCTGCCCGCTGTTTTATTCTGCGGAAGGCTTAAAAGATACTTGTAGCGGTACTCTCTACGATCAAACAGGCAAGTCTCTCATTAAAAACAGTGGAAAACATCTGGACAGCCCACCCTATACTGTAAACGGAGATAGTCTGGTTATTGGGCGTTTTCAGTAAGCAAAAATCAGCTTTCCCTCGCTACGACTCATATTCTCAGGCAGGTTCCTGGTACTCCAGCCATTGTATTGATGTACCCATCAATACAATGTTGTTGGAGTACTACCCTGGAGGCCAGCTCAAACCCCGTCCAGCCAGAAGATGCAAATGAATATGAAAAACTGTCTGACCTGCTGCTTCACCGCAGTTCATAACCGTGCGATAGCCTTCGTCTGCGTAGCCCTCCTGCTTGGCAATCTGCTTTGCTGCCAGGAATAGTTGCCCGACAACGCCTGCATCTTCTGTTTGCAGATCATTGATTGTCGCAATATGTTTTTTGGGAATAAGCAGCGCGTGCAATGGGGCTACCGGATTAATATCCCGAAAGGCAAGGACATTTTCGTCTTCATAGATCTTCTCCGCAGGAATATCTCCCGCAATAATTTTGCAAAACAAACAGTCGCTCATTGTTTATGCCTCAAATATGTTAGTATACGTTTGTGCGTTTTCGTAAAAATATATAAAAAAGGGGGGGGATGGGTTATTTATTATATTCACATCCTCTCGTTCTGCCTGTAATAGCATAGATAGTATATAGATAGTATAGAACCATAAAATGATAAGAAATTTAAAGTTACGTTCCATTCTTGGTGAGTTCAAGATTGAAGATCATACCATTTCGTACAATAAATTTATGGCAAAGTTTTACAATTTTTGCATTCGGCAGGGAATGGAGCCAGGCAAGATTGTCCCTTCCCGTGCTTTTTGTTCTGATGAAAGCCAGGGTTTGCCAATCATTTTAATGAACAAGCATTTTGGAGCCTTTCCCTTTGACCACGGTCTGGTTGGAGGTATTATGGCACATGGTCGACATGCACCGCATTCACATCATGGCAAAGACCTCGTTATTCTTCAGGCGAGCCATGTCGGGTATGAGCCAGAATCCCAGCGTTTTGGTCGCTACCGTCGTCTGCAAACGGAGGATCAGCATTTTTCACCAAACTGTGGAAAAATTCATGCAACGCTTGAGTGGTATCTGAATGAATATGAATTTGCCCAGCAAAATACACTTTTCCATGAGGAACAGGGCGAATACTTTATCACCATAGACAAGCTGCTGCTGGAACAAAACTACGAAGAGGGCATCTTTCTTGATCTGGAAAAACTGATTCAGCATGATAAAAAAACGGGAGAAATGGTCAAGCCCAGCAAAATTTTGAGCACATCGCGTGTTTTTCCTGCCTCAAAGCGTCTGGTTAGATTTTTGCAGGATCAGGACTGCAGCCTGGCTCAGGACAAGGCAAGACCACTGGGAAAATGTTTGCAGCCCTCCATGTTTGAATTTAAAAGGGATCAGACAAGATTTAACCGCATGGAAAAAAACCTGCATGAATACATGCCCTGGGTTGTTACATCAGGCAAGCCAATGCTCAGTGCTGCTGAAATCAATGTGCAGATTGAATTTGATCAGGCTTATCGCAGTATTGTCCGTGAGGAAAGCTATCATGGCAGAAACCTGATTTATATTGCAGGATTAAATATTGACGAATCTCCCAAAACCGGGCAGAAATTTCCCCAGAGCATGTTCGTGCCCTGGGCTGCTTATGTCCAGAATAGCAAGGGAAAACATAGTCTTCTGGAGCAAGACGAGCTTTATCAGGTGCTTATGGAATGTTCCGATATCAACAATGACCAACTCAATCTGGACGATATAATCTGGGATTAACTCATCATGTTACTGTTTATTCTGCCATCCCTTATTAACCCATACTAATATTCCAGTTTTTGTTCCTCTGATCTTAGTGTAGAATGGCGCGCCACACACGGATTTTAGTCTATATCTGGGCTTATCCTGAATCCGTGAAGCTTATACAATATTTTGGGAGACATAACGATGTCGGAAGTTACACGTGAACAGGTTGATGCATTATTAAAAGAGGTTGAGGATCGCTATCTTGAAAAAGATTTGCTTGCTGCCAATCAGGTAAAGGATGTAGATATTAAGGGTGATACCGTCTTTGTGCGTATAGTGCAGGGTTATCCATCGGGAGAATACCGTGATGAACTGGCAAATGAAGTAAAGCAAAAGCTTGAGTCTGATGCAGCAATCAATAAAGCAGAGGTAACTGTAGAGCAGGATATAACAGCGCATACCGTACAAAAAAGTTTAAAGCGTATAGAAGGCATAAAAAACATCATCGCAGTTGCCTCAGGTAAAGGCGGTGTGGGCAAGTCAACCACCTCGGTCAATCTGGCACTGGCACTGGCAGCCGATGGCGCAAGCGTTGGTATGCTGGATGCCGATATTTATGGTCCGAGTCAGCCGCGTATGCTGGGTATTAGCGGACAGCCGGAATCAAAAGACGGCAAAACACTGGAGCCAATGGTTAATTATGATATAAAAACCATGTCGATTGGCTTTCTGGTTGAAGAAGATACGCCAATGATCTGGCGTGGTCCGATGGTGACACAGGCACTCGAACAACTTCTGAACGATACCAACTGGGGTGATCTGGATTACCTGGTGGTTGATCTTCCTCCTGGAACTGGTGATACCCAGCTAACACTTTCCCAGAAAATTCCGGTCAGTGGTGCAGTGATAATCACGACACCTCAGGATATTGCCCTGCTGGATGCTCGCAAGGGTCTGAAAATGTTTGAAAAAGTCGAAGTCCCTGTGCTCGGTGTGGTTGAAAATATGAGCATTCACATCTGTTCAGAATGTGGACATGCCGAACACATCTTCGGTGAAGGTGGCGGCAAGCGCATGGCAGAAGAGACAGACGTTGACTATCTGGGAGCATTACCACTTGATTTGACAATCTGCCAGCAAACCGACGAAGGCAAGCCAACCGTTGTCGCTGATCCAGATAGCAAGAATGCTGAACTGTATAAGGAAATATCGCGTCGCATGTCGGCTCGACTGGCAGCACAGGGTAAGGATTACAGTACCAAATTCCCGAATATTGTTATTCAAAATACCTAGATTGGGTAGGTCGGGTTAGCCCCAGCGTAACCCGACAGGATCGTGGTGCTATATTGGATTATGCTATACCAGTCCAGACTTTATAACAGGTTGATTTTATCTTATGAGTATTAAAGTTTTATATTTTGCCAGCTTAAGAGAGGACATAGGGCGCGCCAGTGACCTGATTGAAGATACAGGTCAAACTGGTTCGCTCACAATTGCCCAGCTCTGGATAAAAGCAACCGGAAGAAACACAATTCCTGATGAATTACTGGTTGCACTAAATCAGGAATACACCGACATACAGGCAAGCGTCAAAGACGGTGATGAGGTGGCGTTTTTCCCGCCAGTGACAGGTGGATAGTTTGCGCCTGATCAAGATTGTTGATACAGGTTTTGATCCCTGGAAATACCAGCAAGACTATCAACAACAGAGTATGTCAGGTAAAACCGACTTCGGCGCCACTGCCAGTTTTATCGGCACCATGCGCGACTTCAATGAAGGCGATGATGTCAGCAGCATGGTGCTGGAGCACTATCCGGCAATGACTGAAAAGCAGCTCAACCGGATTGTCGATGAAGCCTGTCACAAATGGGCTATTCAAAACACACTGATAGTCCACCGCGTTGGTGAAATCTTACCCGCCGAGCCAATTGTTCTGGTTGCCGTCTGGTCTGCACACCGGGCAGCCGCCTTCGATGCCTGTCGCTTTTTAATGGAAGCATTAAAACACCAGGCACCTTTCTGGAAAAAAGAAAACCTGCGGACAGGCACAACACGCTGGGTCGAAAAGAACACTTGAAATATCACCTGATTGCTCCTATAAACATCAGTATTATTAGCAAAGGAGCAGTATCAAAATGGACTCACAATCATTTCTTGACGAATTACTTAAAACAGCTAAAAGTTATGCAGACCAGGGACGCAAGCTGGCCGAAGAAAAGCTGCAAATTCCTGCTGAAGGTGAGGCTCGTGATGCCAAACTGGATGGCATGAAAAAAGGTGCGATAGCCGCAGGCGTTCTGGCATTGCTGCTGGGTACAGGCGCGGGTCGTCGGGTAACAGGTTCGGCTCTAAAAATAGGCAGTCTCGCAGCAATTGGTGGACTGGGCTGGAAAGCCTACCAAAACTGGATCAATCAAAAACAGGATGCTGCCGAAGAAGTCAAGGAAATGGCAGAAAATGCCCGGGTCATCCCGATTAATGATCTCGACGAAGACGAAGCCAACAAGCGTAGCCAAATCCTCCTGAAAGCCATGATTGCTGCAGCCAAGGCAGATGGTCACATAGATAAAAAAGAAATCGCAGCGATTGATGAACAAATCGAAAAACTTAATTTAAGTAGCGAAGTTGCGAACCTGTTAAAACAGGAAATAGACAAGCCACTGGATGTTAAAGACATTGCAGCCCTGGCTGAAAATAGCGCCATTGCTGCTGAAATTTACCTCGTATCAGCCATCGTTACCGACAAGGAAAATTCCATGGAAAAAGCCTATCTGGAAGAACTGGCAAAAGCCATGAAACTGCCAGACGCGCTGGTTACCCAATTACAAACAGTCAAGGAAGAAGAACTTGCCTGAAATATTACCCAAACCACGGAATACACAGAATACACAGAAGAAAAACCATAACTCCTTTCCGCATTGTTCCGTGTATTCCGTGGTTCTTCAAAAATATATAAAAAACAGGGGGGATGGGTGTTTCAGAAGACAGAAGACAGAGGACAGAAAACAGAGGACAGAGGACAGAGGACAGAGGACAGAAGACAGAAGACAGAAGACAGAGCTTTTTTCTCGTTCCCACCGTTCCACGTGGGAACGCAGCCCGGACGCTCCAGCGTCCCGTTCGTAACGCGGGATGGCGCGGTATTAACCACCACTCCTGCAGATTTGAGCCTTGATGGTCGGTTCCGCAAAGCTACACCGACCCTACCTAACTTGCCTGAAAATATTACCTAAACCACGGAATACACAGAATACACAGAAGAAAAATCATAACCTCTTTCCGCATTGTTCCGTGTATTCCGTGGTTCTTAAAAATATATAAAAAACAGGGGGGGTGGGTGGCAGGTTGATTACGCTAAATCGCAAACGCACTTTAAATCTCATTCACACCTTTAACGCCACTGCTGATTAAATATCATTCAATTTCTCTTTTAAATTCGCTGGTTCAGTTTTCAGACAGCCAAATGCCTGTATTATTTACCCCGCTAACAACAAGAAGAGTCGCTTAAGCGACCGAATATTCACGGGCTTCGGCCCGTTTTTTTTTGCCTGAAATTTATGCTTTATGGCTTGTCTAAAAATCAAACAATCATGTTAATTAAGCCTGACTTATGATACAAATAGGGCATGACTGAAATTAAAAAAACACCACCTAAAGGTATTTACCTGCTACCTAATCTTGTTACCACAGCGGCATTGTTTTGTGGTTTTTATGCCATTCTTGCCGGCATCAACGGACAGTTTGAAAAGGCGGCTGTTGCGGTATTCGTTGCCATGATCCTTGATGGCATGGATGGACGTGTCGCAAGATGGACGAATACACAATCAGAATTTGGGGAGCAATATGACAGCCTCTCTGATCTGGTTTCCTTTGGTCTGGCACCGGCACTTATCATGTTTCAGTGGGCGTTAGTGTATATGAAGGATGTCAGTATCACCTGGGGCAAGTTTGGCTGGATGGCTGCCTTTATCTATGTTGCCTGTGCTGCCTTGCGTCTGGCGCGTTTTAATGTGCAAATTGAAGAAGTGGACAAGCGTTTCTTTATTGGTTTACCCAGCCCTTCTGCTGCTGGCATTATGGTTGGCATGGTATGGATGCTGCATGATCTGGATGTCTCCGGACGTTTTATACAGATTCCTGCCCTGATTATGACCATTGCCGCAGGTCTGCTTATGGTGAGTAATGTCAAATACAACAGCTTTAAGGATTTTGATCTCAAAAGCAAAGTTCCGCATATTGTGATTCTTGGTGTCGTTTTGGGTTTTGCCCTGATTCAGGTTGATCCACCCAAGGTTCTGTTTGGTATCTTTCTGGTTTATTCGCTCTCCGGTCCCTATAACTGGATTCGTGAAAAAAGACGCGCTTCCTTATCCTGATTACTTAGAAGCAAAAATCCTGAGTAATAATTAGCGGGTTTATTAGTGCGCCGTCCCCAAACTTGGTTATAATGCCTATATTATTTAACCCCCAGGTGAATCCAATGAGCATACAAAATTCCGCAGATCGTCTGATTATTTTCGATACTACTTTGCGTGATGGCGAACAAAGCCCGGGTGCATCAATGACTCTCGAAGAAAAGGTACGCATTGCCAAAGTGCTGGAAGAAATGCGTGTTGACGTGATTGAAGCGGGTTTTCCGATTGCCAGTCCGGGCGATTTTGAAGCGGTCAGGGCGGTAGCGAGTGCGGTAAAAAACAGCACGGTTTGCGGTCTGGCGAGATCGCTTGACAAGGATATTGAACGTGCAGGTGAGGCATTGCAAACAGCAGAGTCTGCGCGTATTCACACTTTTATCGCAACATCACCCATCCACATGAAGGAAAAACTGCGAATGCAGCCAGACGACGTGCTGGCTCAGGCAGTCAGGGCGGTAACAAAGGCACGCCAATATACCGATGATGTCGAATTTTCGGCAGAGGACGCCGGGCGTTCAGAGCTGGATTTTCTGTGTCGTGTGGTGGAAGCGGCAATTAATGCCGGCGCGAGCACCATAAATATTCCCGATACGGTGGGTTACAATATTCCACACCAGTTTGGCGAAATGCTCAGGCAGTTGATCGAGCGTGTACCAAATTCGGACAAAGCCATTTTTTCAGTGCATTGTCATAATGATCTGGGGCTTGCCGTTGCCAATTCTCTGGCATCCGTGTTAAATGGTGCGCGACAGGTTGAATGTACCATTAACGGGCTGGGAGAGCGCGCCGGCAATGCCTCACTTGAAGAAGTCGTCATGGCAGTACGCACCCGTCAGGATGTATTTGATTGTGACAGCAATATCAATGCCACGGTGATACTGCCCGCATCCCGCCTGGTGTCTTCCATTACCGGTTTTCCGGTGCAGCCAAACAAGGCAATCGTGGGCAAAAATGCGTTTGCGCATGAATCGGGGATTCATCAGGATGGCGTACTAAAATCGCGTGAAACCTACGAAATTATGCGCGCCCAGGATGTCGGCTGGTCAGATAATAAAATCGTTCTGGGCAAACATTCAGGGCGAAGTGCCTTGCGTTCCCGACTACAGGAAATCGGCATTAAGCTGGACAGCGAAGAAGCCCTGAATGCCGCCTTTTCACGCTTTAAGGAAGTGGCAGATCGCAAACACGAAATTTTTGATGAAGATTTGCGCGTCATTGCACTCGAATCACAGGCAGCGCTTGAGCATACCCGTTATCATCTGGTTTCATCCTGGGTTTGCTCTGAAACGGGTGAAACACCCTTTGCCAAAGTGGTACTAAAAGTGGACGGCAAGGAGGTTCAGGGTGAAGCGCACGGTGGAGGCTCCGTTGATGCGGTTTTTTCTGCCATCAAGACCATTGTAAAAGACCATGGAACACTGGAGCTTTACTCGGTAAACAGTATTACCAGTGGCACAGACGCACAAGGCGAGGTTACGGTGCGTCTCGCCAAAGAGGGTCGTCAGGTATACGGTAATGGCGCTGAT
The DNA here is from genome assembly GCA_027008885.1 of Thiotrichaceae bacterium. Classification (GTDB taxonomy): domain Bacteria; phylum Pseudomonadota; class Gammaproteobacteria; order Thiotrichales; family Thiotrichaceae; genus Cocleimonas. Next base: position 12,739 of record JALVDQ010000124.1, read on the forward strand.
CCAGACATTGTTATTGCTTCTGCCTATGCCTATCTCGATGCGCTTAACAAGCTGGCAATGGCGACCGAGCGTGAACATCCTCAACATAGTGGTGTGTAGTTTTTGATCACTCAGGGGCAACTAAAATATCTGGAAGCGATGGGGATACCCGTGTGGGTAGCGCGTGAGCGTGTATGCTTTGATACGACTGCCGATCACTCAATTGAAAGCCCGCTTGAAGCTTCACTCGCAAATCCGGAGTCATACCAGAAGGATGCCACTCATCAGCATGTGGATGAGCTCCTGCATGATCTGCAGTCACCGCAGGCACATGGCAAGGATACTGTATTGCCTCAAAGCGCAGCGCAGCCTGACAGCCCGGCAAGCTCAAATCCAGCAAATTTTGTTCCTGCCAAACAGCCACCTAAACAGGAAACTGAAATTGCACGCACCGCATTCCATGCAGTGTATGCCTGCGGCGATTTGAATGCCGAGTGGATGATTATCGGTGAGTCGCCCGACATAAGCAGCAACACCCAAAACCAGCCCTATGCGGGTGATGCGGGCGTACTACTGTCGAATATGTTAAAAGCGGTTGGCATTGAAGACCCCAGAAACCAGGCTTATCTGGTAAATATCCTGAAATTTCCGCTGCAAACGATAAATAGCTCTGACACAGCCGAGACAGGGCAACTGAGGCAAATCCTGCTACAGAAAATTCAGCAGGTAAACCCCGGAATCGTCTTGCTTGTCGGGCAGATAGCCGCTCAAAATCTGTTAAACAGCAA
>JALVDQ010000125.1 GCA_027008885.1 Thiotrichaceae bacterium
CCACCCATCTTTTCTGCCATAACCTTTGTTAGTGCAGCAGTCAGTGTTGTTTTACCATGGTCTACGTGACCAATTGTGCCCACGTTGACGTGGGGTTTATTACGTTCAAATTTTTCTTTGGACATGACAAATACCCTATGTAAAAAACTAATATCTTAAAAAGCCAATGCAAAATATTTTGCAAATCATACACTGACAACAAATTTGGAGCTCATAACCGGATTTGAACCGGTGACCTCGTCCTTACCAAGGACGCGCTCTACCAACTGAGCTATATGAGCAAAAGTTAAGTTCATAAACCCAGTCAAGCAGCAAATAATGGAGCGGGTGGCGAGAATCGAACTCGCAGCATCAGCTTGGAAGGCTGAGGTATTACCACTATACGACACCCGCTAAATTCAAAACTTTGCTATATTTTATGGTGGTGGGGGGTGGATTCGAACCACCGAAGCTTACGCGTCAGATTTACAGTCTGATCCCTTTGGCCGCTCGGGAACCCCACCTGAAAACAAGGCGCGAATTTTGATGCATACAAATCACTCTGTCAACCTTTAAACCAATAATTTTTTGCAAAATTTTATTTATATTCTTCACGAGCAGCAAAACTACAGATCAATACCTTTCTGAGCCCTGACACCATCTCTATAAGCATGTTTTACATCCACTACCTCTGAAACGGTATCTGCCAGCTCCAGCAAGCTTTTGCCTGCGGCACGACCTGTCACAACACAGTGCTGCATTAGTGGACGTGAAGCAATATCCTTTAAAACAACATCCGAATCCAGGTACCTGTATTTTAGCAAATAGGTTAACTCATCCAGCACAAGCAAATCATAAGAAGAATCAGCAAGCATTTTCTGTGCTATTTTCCAGCCTTTTTTTGCAGTCGCAATATCCTGCTCCTTATTTTGCGTATCCCAGGTGAATCCATCGCCAGTCACATACCAGTCCAGATTTTCACAGTCAGAAAAAAAGGCTTCCTCGCCAGTATCAGTTCGACTCTTGATAAACTGCACCACCCCTACCCTCATCCCATGCCCGAGTGATCTTGCCACCATACCAAAAGCAGAACTGGATTTGCCTTTGCCGTTCCCCGTCAGGACAAGCAATAGTCCCTTGTCTTTATCTGCTTCAGCTATTTTTTTATCAATCACTGCTTTCTTTTTTGCCATGCGTTGAGCGTGTTGCTGATTTTTTTCCGTCATTAGAAAGCCTCCGCTAATTTGCGATAATTTTTTCGATATTTTTCCCGACAACCAGAGCACAGCACAATACCCTCCTCCTGTTCAAATTAATCTGCAAGAATATCCTGCGGAAGTGCAGATACCCATCCCCCCTGTTTTTTACATATTTTTGCGTAGCCCGTATGAAGCCTGCGGAATACGGGGAATATGTGCAACATATTCCAGATGAGCAGGCACATTATTGTTTAATAGAAAAACCGAACGATACCAAGGAGCCTGTCCGAGAACTGGGATTGAAACGAAAATTTCAGAATTATTATAAGGTGAGTTTATCAAGAGAGGCGAATAGTCGCTCTATTTAACGAACTTGATAAGCTCAGATTATGATGATTGTGGGATTTGCAGTCAATTTCTAGTTCTCGGACAGGCTCCAAGGTGTGTGATCGACCCTTGTTCCCGTATTCCGCGAAGCTTCATACGGGCTACCTTGCTCTGTCCTCTGTCCTCTGTCCTCTGACACACCCATCCCCCCTGTTTTTGATACTTTTTTGCTTAAACCAGTCCCAAATCAAGCCGCTCAAGAAACCAGTAAAACGCCAATAAGGCAATAAAGGCAGAAGCTGGATAAACCACCAGTGGCTTGTACCAGCTACGTTTCCCAAACCAGATGCCAAGCAGCAGGAAAGCTCCTGTTAAAATGGCGAGCTGCCCCAGTTCTACGCCGATATTAAAGCTGATAAGTGCGGTGGCAAATGCGCCTTCCGGCATTCCAAAGTCTGCCAGCATTGAGGCAAAGCCAACGCCGTGGAGCAGTCCAAAGGCGAATACCAGTATCAGACGGCTTTTTTGCAAGCCTCTATTAAAGATATTTTCTACGCCAACATAAACAATCGAGAGCGCGATCAAGGGCTGCACAATGCGTTCGGGTAAGTCCAGAATACCATTCATTGCCAAACCCAGGGTGATGGTATGCGCAATTGTAAACATGGTGATTTGTGAAACGAGTGGCTTCCAGGCGGTTGAAAACAAAAACAGCCCCAGAATAAACAGAATATGATCAGTGCCTTTGGGTAAAATATGTTTAAAGCCCAGTTCAATATAGTTTTTTACGGTTTCCAGCAAAGGCTTTCTGGCAACCACTTCGCCGAGTGATAGCGGCTCACTGAACTTGTCATTGCGAAGCCATTGCCATTGTGACCAGTGAAACTTGTTTTTGGCAAGATCAACCTGTTTCAGGCGCACCGCGTGATCGCCAAAAGACAGGGGGTAGTACCAGCGCAGATTTTGCACGTCCAGACTGATTTTTCCGTGCAATGTGATAATGCTGATTCTGGGAATTTTGGTATAGCCCCGCTCAGGTATTTTTACCTTGTCGATAGTGAGCGCAACAGGATGATGCGCATCATCCTGAAGCTGAATTTTTGCTAAAAAGGTGCTTTCAAACTTTTTAAATTCTGGCAACAGTGCCTCACTGCTCATTTGTCGCAGGCGATCATATTCGGCAGAATTTGGCGCATCTTTGGTATTTTTATAGCGTCCGTTAATCCCAGTGAGCAAGGCTTCAATACTGGCGCGTATTTCAATTGTCACATCCCCTTTCTTGTTTACAATGATTTCAACCAGGGCAGGCTTGACAACATCTGCGTGTAGCAGTGGCGAGAAAAAAACAAGAAACAAAAAAACACAAAACAGGAAGTTTTTTATGCCGATAGCCATAACTTGAGTGAGATCTGTTTTTATTGGGACAGCTTAAGCGCTAACACCATAAAGGCACCCGCACTTATCCAGGATGTTAAAATGCGAATTGTGATCTGCTGCCATTTTTTTACACTCAGCGTTTCAGACAGCGCCATTGCATAAAGCAGCATCAGGTAGCTACCAACCACATTACCGACCAGCGCAATCACCTTGGCAGAGCCACTTAAATCTTCCGCCTGTGAATCCAGCCCCAGAGCCACTGCAAGCAATATACAAAGCAGGCTTAGAACAGCAGGAGCCAGCCGTAGTGTTGACAGGGTAAGCAAGCCTGTCAGTATGGCAAAAACCAGCAAAACCATTGAGCTATTGTAGGTGACTTTTTGCCCCAGAAATTGGGTTACCTGCGGATAGAATGCAATAAATGTAAAAGTTACAATCATTGTACCCAAAAAGAAAAGCACAGGAATCACGGGAACAATATGCTTTTGTGGTTTTTGCTGCCCTGCTTGTTGCTCTGTTTGCTGCCCTGTTTGTTGCCCTATATAAAAACCTAAAGCCAGAATGACCAAAACATGAGAAGGAATAAAAAAAGGATGCAGAATGCCATTAAATAAAAAACCAATCCCCTTGATGGGACTATGGGCGAAGGCATTTTGTGAAATTGACAGGCTGCTGAACAATACAGCAAAACCTGTCACTTTGGTTGTTTTAAGCATTGATGTGTCTAAATTGGTTCTGTTTAGAAAAGAATATACACGCTTTTTTCTATCCTTCCCATAGGTACCCGCTCAATATTAATCTAACAATTTAGCCCCTGTTTCTGATCTTCTTCGTTAATGCCTTGAATATCAAAAAACAGGAAACGAAATTTTGTTAAATTAATTTTGTTCGGGTACTTAATCTTTCTTGCAAACAAGGATCGGAACCCAATTCTTTGTCGTTCATTTTTTCGCGCCCATTAAACACGAAACATACGTGAAATAATTCGTTCACCGGCGTATTCATGCCAGCCTGCCGCAAGTACATGCGCAATCAGGTAAAACCACATCAGGTTGCCAAATAATTCATGCACT
>JALVDQ010000126.1 GCA_027008885.1 Thiotrichaceae bacterium
TGGCAGTCAACCGGATTCCGTCGACACGCCTGGGTGACAAGCCCAAATGTGGAAAATGCAAGCAACCCCTGTTTACGGGTCATCCGGTAACACTGACAGACCAGAACTTTACCAGGTTTATTACAAAAAGTGATATACCTGTAATCGTTGATTTTTGGGCAGAATGGTGTGGACCATGCAAAATGATGGCGCCTGCTTTTGCCGAAGCCAGCGCACAGCTAGAACCGAATGTAATCCTGGCGAAACTGAATACCGAAGTTGCCCAGCAGACAGCCGCCCAGTTTGGAATACGCAGCATTCCAAGTATTATCATGTTTAAAAATGGCAAAGAGGTTGCACGTCAGGCGGGCGCATTAAATACGCAGCAAATCATTCAGTGGGCGCAGGCAAATACCTAAATTTATGTATTAAATGTTAGCCGGACTTAAACCAGGTTTAACCCGCTATCCAAAAAATCAGATAAGGAATTTAGGCGAAACGCTCTCGACAGGGAATAATACCCCCCCCCGTTGAGAGCGTTTCGCCTGCGTTATAAATAGAGAGGCTATATGGAATATAAAGACTATTACAAAATTCTGGGTGTTAAAAAAGATGCCTCGCAGGATGAAATAAAACGAGCCTATCGCAAGCTTGCTCGCAAGTTTCACCCTGATGTGAGTAAAGAAGCAGATGCTGAAGTTAAATTCAAGGAAGTAGGAGAGGCTTATGAAGTCCTTAAAGACCCTGAAAAGAGAGAGGCTTATGATCAACTAGGCGCAAACTGGAAAGCCGGGCAAAGTGGTTTTCAGCCACCACCTGACTGGGAGCAAAACTTCGATTTTGGTGGCGGAGGTTATACCCAGGGCAGTGCGCATGATTACAGTAGCTTTTTTGAAGATCTCTTCGGTGGTGGACAGGCTGGCGGAGGATATTATTATCAGTCGGGTTCAGGCGGACGCGGCGGCTTTCAGTCGCGCGGAGAAAATGTCCGTGCCAGGGTTATGATTGATCTGGAAGACTCACTCAACGGCGCGAGCAAGCATATAACATTGCAAATGCCCGAGGTCAATGACCAGGGACAGGTTATCAATAAGGAACGCACCTTAAAAATAAAAATCCCCAAAGGCATAAAAGAAGGTCAGACTATCCGCCTCAGCAAACAGGGTAATCCCGGCATCGGTGGTGGTGAACGTGGCGATTTGCTACTCGAAGTAGGCTTCAACCCGCACCGGCTTTACACTGTCGATGGCAAGGATATCTATCTGAATGTGCCCGTTGCCCCCTGGGAAGCCATATTAGGTGCGAAAATAGACGTACCCACACCACAGGGGAAAAAAGTGGGCATGAAAATACCCCCTGATTCCCAGCAGGGACGTAAATTACGCTTAAAAGGCAAAGGCTTGCCGGGTAAGGATGCAGGTGATTTTTATGTGGTTTTGCAAGTGGCACTTCCACCATCATCCGATCCCAAGGTCAAAGAATTAAACGAGAAGATGCGCGACGAGATTGATTTTAATCCGCGTAGTTACTTATTTTAGGTGGAGGATTAAATCATGAATACCGATAAAACCAGCACAACACTATCAGGATTTATCCTTGAAGAAGAAGCCTCTTTATCACTGGCTGAACTTTGTGTGATATGTCAGGCACCTGCCGAATTAATCATCCGCTTAATTGATTTTGGTGTGATAAGCCCTGCCGAAGGAAAAAACAGCCGTCAGTGGCGTTTCCATCGTGGCACGCTAATACGCGCCGACAAGGCACTGCGCCTGAAACGGGATCTGGGTGTTAACCTTGCCGGAGCAGCACTGGCACTTGAGTTACTGGATGAAATCAGCGAACTCAGGCAAAAACTCAAACAGCAAACAAACTCCTGAATGTTCCTTTTAGATTAGAGAACAAAAGACAGAGCATATAGCCGCGTAGTCGCGTAGCCCGTATGAAGCCCCGCGGAATACGGGGAATATGTGCAACATATTCCAGACGAGCAGGCACATTGTCATTTAAGGAACAAACAATTTAATACCAAGAGATGTAATCAACTCCTGCTCCCCCGTATTCCGCAAAGCTTTATACACCCTGCTTAATCAGGCTTCCCATGGAAGCCTTTTTTTGCATCCAAAAAAAGTAACAGGCAGTATATGTCAATAAGAACAATAATAATCGATCAACACAAACCTGAATCAATATTAGCCCCACAAATTCAGGGTAAAATAAGAAGATACTGACAAGATGGAAGATATTTACGCAGAATTGCTGCAAAAAACCGCGCAGGGTGACCAACTTGCTTTCAAGCAATTATACGAACAATGTTCACCGAAATTAATGAGTCTTTGTATTCGCCTAATGAAAACAGAGGCTCTTGCAGAAGATGTATTGCAGGAAGGCTTTATTAAAATCTGGGACAAGGCAGACACTTTTACTCCAGGCAAAGGTAGAGCCATGACATGGATGTCTACAGTAATACGCAATAAAGGGCTGGATAAGCTCAGAAGCCTGAAAACCACAGCGCTTGAAACAGAAATACAGTACGAAGGGCTGGAGTTTGCGTCAGTTGATCTGGAACCTGATAAACTGGAAAATTTAAGTCAGGATGTAAAAGATCTGATGCTCTGTCTGGACAAACTAAAACCTGACCAGCGCGAATGTATATTACTATCCTATTATTATGGGCACACACATCAGGAACTTGCGAATAAGCTCGGCAGACCCCTGGGAACAATAAAAGCCTGGATTAGAAGAGGGCTGGAGGATTTAAGACCATGTCTGACATAAAAACCACAAAAAGATACCAAAACCCTGAATTGTTTGAACAGCTTGCCATTGAATATGCCGTTGGTTCTTTGCAGGGACGAGCCAGAAAGCGTTTTGAAGCACTCATGGAAACACATTTTTATTTACGCGCCGTTGTTGATGCGTATGAGAATAAATTTGCCAGCCTGGTAGAGCTTTTACCCGATGTTCAACCCTCCAAAAAGGTTTGGAATAATATTGATTCACATATTAAAGCCAGCATAAAGGCATCAGAACAGGCAAAACCCAAAGTAGCCTGGTGGAAAAGCGCTTTCTTCAAACAAAGTTTGGGTATGGCAATGATGACGCTGGTTATTTCGTCCATACTGCTGTTTAACCCGATGACAAAAGACAGTAGCGCCACGGCTACCGCTTATAATGCCATTCTGGAATCGGATACGGTCGGTGTTGTTGCCGTTACCAAAATCCTGAAATCGGATATGAAGTTATCCATTGATATTATGAAGCCATTAAATATTGATGAGAATATGGAACTGGCACTTTGGTGTCATCCCAAAGATGGCGGAATGCCAATGAAAATGGGGACAATTTCAAAACAGGGCAAAACAGAAATCAAGATAAGCAAAAAAGAATGGCAGGAAATGAAAAATGTTGGGCGACTCGAAATCAGTATCGAACCTAAAAACAGTAAAAATACACGGGAGCCAAAAGGCAAGGTCATTCTAAAAGGAAACTTGAATAGCGCACATTAAAAAGTACATAATGGCTATATGCAAATCGCCTATTTCCGTTATTCTCAATACAAGCCTCAAAAGTCTGTGTTTTTGGGGCTTTTTCTGTTACTTCTTCCGCTTGTAAGTGCTTGCGATAGTGCGCCAAATCCATCTCAACAAAGCGTAGCGCAGCATTCCAGTTATTACTCAATTCTTCCCCAGGATAAAAATACTGAAATTACAGAAGATTTTATGCAGATCAAGTTACTGGGAAGTATTGAAATTAAAAGTGTCAGGGTCAATTCACTGAAGGTTTCAGAGCTTTCTGATCTCGCCTGGGATGAAGATCAGCAGTTACTCTATGCTATCTCAGACGAAGGTCTGTTGTATCATCTTCATGTAACAATCAAACAGGGCAAATTAAAAAGTGCCAGAATTGTTTTTGCCACACCATTGAAAGATAAATCAGGCAAGGCACTGGCGGGCAAATACAGTGATTCGGAAG
>JALVDQ010000127.1 GCA_027008885.1 Thiotrichaceae bacterium
AATACAATATTGCTGGAGTACTATGCCAGCTGGTATTTTTTATATCAGACATTACTTGATCTCACACTTAAATAGGCATCAGTGAATAGCGTAATCCAATGTGACCAGATGCGATTTTGTCGGGTTACGCTGAAGCTAACCCGACTTACAAAACACCGCTTTGAGCCGTTCTCTCCGGATCAACCTAATCCAGCTGACTCATAATCTCTTCTGATATTTCGTTAATTGCTTTTGAGCCATCAACTGTAATGACTTTTACATCACCCTTGTTCTTGAAGTAGTTGACTGCTGCCATTGTGCCTGTTTTATCGTCATAATAAATATCATGGCGTTTATTGATTGCTTCTTCATCCTGGTCATCGGCGCGTGCTGATAACTCACCTCCACAAACACGACACACCAGTTTGCCATCTTTTTCGACAGGCTTGATTGCCTCAAACGCAATATGATTGGGATGATTGTTATCATTCGCGCATAAACGTCGTCCCATAATGCGTTCTTTGGCTATATCACGATCCAGCTGGATTTCAATCACATAATCAAGAGCCATGCCGGATTCTTTCAAAGCCTTGTCAAGCGCTTCTGCCTGAGCCAGCGAACGTGGAAAACCATCCAGCAGCCAGCCATTGTCTTTTGATTTTGCGAGTGTCTCAAGCACCATCGGAATGGTGATTTCATCTGGCACAAGATCACCGCTTTCAATAAAGGCTTTTGCCTTTTTGCCCAGTTCTGTGCCACCCTTGATGTGCTCACGAAAGATTGCACCTGATTCGATATGATCAAGCCCGTACTTTTCTTTTACAATAGCTCCCTGTGTGCCTTTACCGCTTCCATTTGGTCCAAATGCCAATATATTCATGTTTGTCTCCTGTTTCTAGCTAATCACCAGGAATGGTTATAATAAATACCCATCCCCCCTGTTTTTACATATTTTGCGTAGGTTGGATTAGCGTAGCGTAATCCAACATAGTGCCATGATCTTGTCGGATTACGCTCAGGCTAATCCGACCTACGAAATTCTATTTTCTGTCTTCTGTTCTCTGTCTTCTGTATACCCATCCCCCCTGTTTTTCATATATTTTTAGCTGAATCCTTGGTTTTGTGGATTCAGGTTCTTAAAACGTGGCTGATCATACCCAATTTTTAACTGCTTTACATTTTCTCAAGTCATAAAAAACTGCACTTTAATTAAAAAGGTTAACCAAAACAGCTTATTATTGTATAATCGCTCATCAAATAAACCAATATAAAACGTAAACACCGCCAGGAGTCATGATTATATTGAAACATAACGCACTGATATCTTTCATTCTGAAGCACACTTCCTGTGTGTGTTTTATCTATTTGTTTACCCTGGGTAGTGCAAATGCCTTGCCGCCTGCAAAAGCTGCAAAGAAAGAGCCAGCTTCGTCCGAAACCAGCGAAACAAAGATAAAGCTTTCTTTCGTTCCTGCGACTCACGAGCTAAATTCGTTTGAAACTATCCAGATAACACCACAAACACTACCTGAAAACAGCAACATACTTGATTTAACGCCTGAACCCGCCAGGGACACAAGCGCTACCAGCACAACTTACATCGACTTTAAAAAGATGAAGCCGAAAAATAAAATCAAACAGATAAAAGAACACTATCTGACGATTTATTCCAGAAAAAAACAGAAGCTAAAGGCGACCTACTTACAAGGTTCTTACGCTATAAACTATACACAAAGCTGGTAGAGCAAATTGGTAGTGGCTCAAACCTGTGTTTTGCAGGTCGGATTAGCCCAAGCGTAATCCAACAAAATCGAGAAAAAACAGCTAACACTTTTCCTGGAGACTGTCCGGGAACCGGGATTGAAGCGAAAATTCCAGAACTGTTATAAGGTGGGTTTATCAAGAGAGGCGAATAGTCGCTCTATTTAACGAACTTGATAAGCTCAGATTATGATAATTGTGGGATTTGCAGTCAATTTCTAGTTCTCGGACAGGCTTCCAGGTATGGGTTATCAAAGCCCAAGCCTTGCAGTATTTTTATTTCCAGTGATTCCATAAGCTCGGCTTCTTCAGCTTGTTGGTGATCATAACCCTGAAGGTGCAGGACGCCGTGAACAATTAAATGCGCCCAATGCTGTTTTAAGGTTTTGTGCTGTTCTCTGGCTTCTTTTTGCACAATTTGTTCGCACAATACTATATCGCCGAGATGCTGTTGTTGCAGGTGTTGTGCAAGCGCTTCGTTCAGGTCAGCCATGTCTGTAGTAAATTCCGGCTCATCAAAAGGAAAGGATAAAACATTGGTGGCATAGCGTTTGTGCCGATAAGCATGGTTTAAGGTTTTGCTTTCTTCCCGGTTTACAAAGCGCAACACGATGCTGAGCTTTGGCGTTGAATTTTTTCCCTGAATTGCCGCTTCTACCCAGCGTTGTAATTCATCCTTTTTTGGAATTGACTCAAATTCATAAGGATTTTGCACATCCAGTTCGATCATTGGCTGTCAGTTTTTGGCTTTTGTTTTGGTTTTTGCCGTGCTTCTGGTTCTTGCCCTGATGCGGATTTATCCCCGCTATTTTCATGTTTTTCATAAAGATCAACAATGCGCTGAACCAGCGAATGGCGCACCACGTCTTTTGATTCAAAAAAGCTAAAGCGTATTTCCTTTACGCCCTGCAAAATATCAATAACCTGTTTAAGCCCTGATTTCTGATGCCCTGGCAGGTCAATCTGGGTAATATCACCTGTGACAACCGCAGTCGAGCCAAAGCCCAAACGGGTCAAAAACATTTTCATCTGCTCGGCGGTGGTGTTTTGTGCTTCATCCATAATGATAAAGGAATCGTTCAGGGTGCGCCCGCGCATATACGCCAGTGGTGCCACTTCAATGACGTTTTTCTCGATCAGTTTATCCACCTTCTCAAAGCCCAGCATCTCGTACAAAGCGTCATACATGGGGCGCAAATAGGGATCAACCTTCTGCGACAGATCACCCGGCAAAAAACCCAGCTTTTCTCCTGCTTCCACCGCAGGTCGAACCAGAATTATACGGCGCACTTCATCACGCTCCAGTGCTTCAACCGCGCAGGCTACTGCCAGATATGTCTTGCCGGTACCTGCCGGACCGATACCAAAGGTAAGGTCATGCGTCTGGATGCTGCGAATATAGTAGTTTTGATTTGGACCACGACCACGAATCAGCCCACGGCGTGTGCGTATACTGACTGGCGCGCTGTCATCAGCTGGAGCTTTTTTTGATTTTTTATCGGCAGGGCTGGCATGTGCTTCTTCCTGCAAGTACAGATGAATTTTTTCCGGAGCGAGTTCTTCTGTCAGGGTGGCGTCATAAAGCTCCTGTAACAGGTTGATGGTTTTTTGTGACTGTAGCGGCACTCCGGTAATTTTAAACTGAAAGCCACGGTTGCTGATTTCGACATCAAAGTGGGTCTCTATCTGGCGCAGGTGCTGATCAAACTGTCCAGAGAGGTTGGTTAGGCGCTGGTTGTCCTGTGGTTCCAGAACAAAACTGAGCGAATCCACTTCGTTATTTTTTTTAGGTTTGCTTGTGACAGAAGTATTCAAAGATGCAATTTATCCGTATTTCCTGATAGTTGTTGATGTGCTAAATAGTTATTATGTTTTATATACCTATTATACCCATCCCCCCCTTTTTTTACATATTTTTTTGTGTAGTTGCCCGTAGTTGCTGTCCTCTGTCCACCATCAAGGTAGAACAGCCAGTTACCCAACTGTCCCCTCACAGATCCCTGCGTGCGGATTTCCCGCACAGGGCTCTTCAAAAACTGCTCGCTTTGCACGTCGGCTTTAAATACGCTTAGAATGACTGATAAATTCGTGGTTTGGCTAACCCAAAGTGCTTTACCATTTCTTTGAATCCTTCCCAGTTATGGCTTTTGCGTT
>JALVDQ010000128.1 GCA_027008885.1 Thiotrichaceae bacterium
GACTGAAAAAGGTCGCAATAACGATGAGCGACAACATTTGGTAAAGGTCAAAAGTTTCTGGATGGCAAAAACCGAGACGACGATTGCACAATGGAAAGCTTGTGTTAAAGACGGTGGTTGCTCAAATCCACACCCTTATTATGATCCTTGGGGTACTATCAGCATCAATAAACCTGTTAATGGTGTTGACTTGCAGGATATCAATGAATATATCGCTTGGTTGAATCGCAAAACGGGCAAGCACTACCGTCTACCTACAGAAGCTGAATGGGAATATGCAGCACGCGCAGGCTCTACTACTGCATACCCTTGGGGGGATAGCGTTACTGCACAAGCAAATTGCGGATATTGTAAGGGAGAATGGGCAACTGCAATCACATCACCAGTAGGTAAATTTTCTGCCTATGGAGGTCTGTATGACATGATCGGCAATGTAGCAGAATGGACATGTTCTGCTTATGACAAAAACTACAGTGATGGTAGTGAACTTAAATGTGCCGACCCAAATGACAGAAGACCACGAGTTGAACGAGGTGGAAATTATGACAGCCTCATTGAACATATCCGATCAGCCACTCGATTTCCCATAAAAACCTCTGAAAGCCCAGATCGTTTAGTTCATAGAGGTTTTCGCTTGGCTCTTAGCAAGTCCCCACTGCACTGACAACTTATTTTAGGGCATCCATACCTAAAGGGAAATAACGACAACGGGGTCAGGTCTTTACTTTTGCATATTCTTGCCTCTTAATAAAAGCGGCGGATTCAACTTTGAAGTGCAACAACCAGATTTCTAGATTTTACTTCAAGTGGAGTCAAATACCCTAATGTTTTTCTGGGGCGGTTATTTAAGTTATCTTCAATAGATTGTATATCTGCATCGCTAATGTTATCCAATCTTGCTGACTTCGGTAGAAATTGGCGTATCAGCCCATTGGTATTTTCATTGGTTCCTCTTTCCCATGAATGGTAAGGTTTTGCAAAGTAGACTTCTGTATTTAAACATTCAGCAATGATCTCATGTCCCGCAAACTCCTTACTAAAATATTTTAGGACAGCCATAATTTAATCAGCAAAACCACCATTGATTCCCCATAATTAATTAGTATTGTTTTATGAAGAGACAACGGGGTCAGGTCTTTACTTTTGCATATTCTTGCCTCTGAATAAAAGCTATAGTAATTTACTAGAAACTCAAAAATAAAGACCTGACCCCGTTACCTTGACCCCGTTACCTCAACTTGAAATTCACAACAAGAATTGTGCCGGGTTTTAACTTGCCCCTATGTTGTTTTGCCGTATTGACGTTTTATATCGAGGATAAAACATGAAATACATATTATCAGCATCTCTGCTATCACTCTTACTATTGGGTCAGATTGCCTGTTCCAACCACCTCACAAGCATCAAAAAGCGTTTGGAAATTGAACCGGAAATGCAATTTATCCGTGGTGGAAGCTTTATGATGGGAAGTCCATTGACTGAAAAAGGTCGCAATAACGATGAGCGACAACATTTGGTAAAGGTCAAAAGTTTCTGGATGGCAAAAACCGAGACGACGATTGCACAATGGAAAGCTTGTATTAAAGATGGCGGTTGCTCAAACAAGAAACCCTATATGATTGACTACAGGGGATATCTTGATATTAATACTCCTGTAACTAATATCAACCTTAAGGATATTAATGAATACATTCGTTGGTTAAACAGTAAAACTGGCAAGCGTTACCGTTTGCCTACAGAGGCTGAATGGGAATATGCAGCACGCTCAGGTTCAACTACTGCATACCCTTGGGGGGACAATGTCATCACTTTTGGAAAAGAATATAATGGTTATCAAAGAGGGCAAGCTAATTGTCAAATATGTAAAGGAGAATGGGCTGGCACATCCACTTCCCCAGTAGGCAGTTTCCCAGCCTATGGTGGCTTATATGATATGCATGGAAATGTGTTGGAATGGACATGTTCTGCTTATGACAAGAATTACAAAGATGCTAGTGAGCTTAAATGTGCAGCTTCCAATGATAAGCGTCCAAGGGCTCTACGTGGTGGCACCTATGATAGTAGAATTGAGGGTATTAGGTCAGCTAGTCGTTGGTATGAAAAACCATCTGAAAGATCAGGATATTTTGGATTTCGGCTGGCACTTAGCAAGGTAGCCCGTATGAAGCCTTGCGGAATACGGGGCAAGGGTCAATTACATACCTTGGTATCAATAGGTAACCGCCATCCCTAAATAACAATGTGCCTGCCCACCTGGAATATGTTGCACATATTCCCCGTATTCCGCGGGGCTTCATACGGGCTACCCATCCCCCCTGTTTTTCACATATTTTTGCTAGAGAGGAGCTTGAACTAGGTTTTCTTATGCTGCTGAATACTTAACCATAACCCAGTATAATTATGGGTGTCCTTTTTTTGTTCTTTAACTCAGTAACTGGGTTTTTTGCTATATTTATGATTGCATTAAGAATATTAGACATTTATACTGCGACCTTCAATTAGTGATTGAAGGCTGCAGTATACGACCCACAAAGCAGCCCTTGATAAACTCTTGACACTTCAGTTTCAGATTTTTGATGAAAAATCAGTTATTAGAGGTTGAGGTATACGATACATGCTCAGTTGTATAAAAATGACAACAATCATAGCAATATTTTGGTGATTTTGCAGATACTTTTTGAGAACTAAATACAATACTAATTTCTTGTTTTACCCTAATGCCTTGCTAACTTGAAGCTAACACAGCACGGTTTTTGTGTGAAAATGAGCGATAGCGAACGCACAAAAAGTGTGCTGTGTTAACTGTCAATTTGAGCAATTTGTTATGTGATATTTTATTAGATTGATTTTAAGGAAAAATTAAATCTCTCCTGCTTTTTCTAAGAATGAGTAATATACTCTTTTTGAATACCATCGACCTTTTGAAATCATTTCTTCAATAAGCGGTTTAACTTCAGAAATAATATTTTCTTCCTTGGCTTTTAGCAATATTGATAGTGTTCTAATCACATTTAGATTGTAATCTTTTGCTACTGTATAGCCTAAACTTTCGTCAATAATCACATTGTCTGCTGTTATTTCTTTTGCCAAAATAATTGTTTCTGCTTCACCTAAATCAAGCCTATCTGATAGCAACAGCTCATGGTTTTTAGTTTGTATCGACTGTACTTTTATAAAGTCTAAGTCTACCGAATGATAGCCAAATTCTTTTTTAGCCTTAATTTCTTCATATACGGCTTGAGAAATTATTATTTCATGGAATACATCCTGTAATATTTCAATTTTTCCTATTGCACTTAACGATATTATCGGCGTTGTATTTGATACAGTTTTCACTTTATCTTTGCTACATCTTCAAAAATCTCATCCATTTCATTCTCAGAGTAATCAAAGATATATTCTTTTTCTTCCTGTAGCTTAGATATAAACTCTACCTTGTTATAGCCAGCTAACTCAGCTGCTTTACCCAAAGATAGCTTTCTTTTTCTATAAAAAAGTAATGAAGACAAAAAAAGAATATCTTTAGTGAACTCGTCTTTTGTTTCTTTCAATGATTTTAATATTCCTTCTTTTACTGGAAAAGATATATCTATAGTTTGCTCTCGCATTGTTTTGACAACCTTATTTATAGCTTGAGTTCCTATTATAGCAAAGCAATCATTCTCAATATAGTTATTATTTTTAGTGATAAATACCAGAATTTTCTGATATAAAAAGGGGCTAAGCATTGCAATATTTTAGGACAGCCATAATTTAAGCAAAAACCACCGTTGATTCCCCATAATTAATTAGTATTGTTTTATGAAGGACTCCTTTCTTATCAAACCCTATAGTGTACAATAGCGCCCTCCCGTTTAACCTAACATTGGAATTAATATGTCATATACATTAA
>JALVDQ010000129.1 GCA_027008885.1 Thiotrichaceae bacterium
AGATACGCTTGTGCTCACGCAAAAAGAGCAAAGTTTTACTTTTGATGATATTAGCTGCGAAGCACCTGAGGAGAAACCACTGCCCTCGCTGCTTTGCGGTTTTTCAGCGCCCGTCATACTCAATTATGATTACAGCATTGATGACACCATTTTTCTGATGAAGCATGACAGCGATGATTTTAACCGCTGGGAAGCCAGTCAGCGCCTGGCCAAAATGATCCTGCTGGAAATGCTGAAAGCACACGAAAACGGCGAGCCATTAGGAGTAGAACCCAGGGTGATAAATGCCTATCAGGAGGTACTGGAAAATGAGCAGCTTGATTATGCCCTGCGCGCAGAAGCTCTCACGCTACCCTCTGAAAATGACCTGGTAGAAATCGTCGAACAGGCTGATCCCGAGGCAATCCATGAAGTGCGTCAATTTCTACTGAAAAGCCTCGCACAGGGGATGCGTTTAAGCCTGGAATCACACTATGAAGCATTAACAGAGCAAGGTGAATATCAGATTGATCCTGTCAGCATTGGCAAGCGTCGCCTGAAAAATACCTGTTTACGCTATCTTGGTGAAATAAACGACCCTGGCATCCATGAACAATGCTACTTGCAATTTAGCCAATCAAAAAACATGACAGATACACTCTCTGCCCTCGGCGTGTTATCAAATATTGATTGTCCGCAACGCGAGTTGGCGCTCGGCGAGTTTGAGGAAAAATGGCAGCATGATACGCTGGTCATGGACAAATGGTTTGCCATACAAGCCACGGCAAGCCTCCCCGAGACACTGGATCAGGTTAAAGCACTTATGACGCATCCTCTGTTTAGCATCAAAAACCCGAATAAAGTCAGGTCGCTAATCGGTGCTTTTGCAAATGCCAATCTTGTCAATTTTCATCGTGCCGACGGTGCAGCCTACGAATTTTTGGCAGACAGGGTATTAGAACTGGACAAATTGAACCCACAGGTAGCATCAAGAATGGTAAGAGCGCTAATCAACTGGCGTAATTTTGAAAAAGGGCGCGCAGAACTAATGCGCCAGCAACTACAAAGAATCAAAGCCACCAAAGACCTGTCAGGGGATGTCTTTGAAATCGTAAGCAAGGCACTTTAATCGTGGACTTTTCCAGGAAGACATGAGTATCTATGTTGTCGCAGAGATGATTCTGGGTTAAACTGCCGCTTCCTGTTTATTCGGGAATAGAAACGTAATCTGGAGAAGTGTCCGAGTGGCCGAAGGAGTACGCTTGGAAAGCGTATGTACGGAAACGTACCGAGGGTTCGAATCCCTCCTTCTCCGCCATACTCAAACCCTAAATCAGCCATGCGCTTTTACATGATCTTTTAATACCTTATCTATTCTTGACTGCCACCCTTTCCCACCAGATTTAAAGTATTGAATAACCTCATTGCTTAGGCGGATAGTGGTTGATATTTTGACAGGGGCTTTTTGCTTACCTCTTCTAATTAGTTTGGGTAAAACCTCACTTGCTGGTTTTGCCTCATTAAACATGTCCTCAGTCCATTCTGGGTTTTCAGTATCAGTTTTTTCAGCTGTGTTGGTGGTTATCATATCGTTTTACCTCTCGTTTATTGGCTTTTCTCAAGCTGATAATTCTTATTGCTTCATTACGGAGCGTAAACACTAATACATGCAAACGATCATTTATAAAGCCTATTGCACTGTAACGCGGTTCTCCATAGTCCTTACGGGTATCTTCAATGACTAAGCTGTATCCCATTCAAAGTTATTTGCAGTATCAAAGCTTATACCTCTTTCTTTGATATTTTTCTGATTCTTTTCTGGATTGTATTCTATGTCTATATTCATATTGTAGTAACAATTAGGTTCACTCGCAAATTTTTCCAGCTTATCATTGTTTCTTGATAAGTACCCAAGCAAAATTAATTCAAAGCAATAACGAAGAAAATCAGAAAACAGGGGCTAAATTGTTAGATTAATTTTGAGCGGGTACTTAGGTATAAGCTCAGCTTCCTGGTTCGTTACATATTGCGAAAATTGAGGGAAAATCTAGCTCAAATCAGCTTTCCCTCGCGACTCAAAGATAAACTATCCCGGCAAACTATTGGCGGCAAATAGTGTTTTTATATTTTGCCAGATTATGCTAGATTAACGAACGGTGAGCTCTTTCTCCGCCGTTCTAAGCGCCCAAGCAAAATTAACTTAACAAAGTTTCGTTTCCTGTTTTTTATATATTTTTGGGCGTAGCTGTATTGAGGAACATAATACGGGAGCAGTGCTTAACAAAGAGCTATCCTGCGTTTCGCATACACAACGCAGACTACATGCTCTGTCCTCTGATACCCATCCCCCCCTTTTTTTAATATATTTTTTAATACCTATGCCGATTAAACAACTTCCTCCCCATCTTGTTAACCAGATTGCTGCTGGCGAAGTGGTCGAGCGACCTGCTTCGGTGGTTAAGGAGCTGCTGGAAAACTCGATTGATGCGGGTGCCAGAAAAATACAGATTGATATTGAGCAGGGTGGCGTGAAGCGTATTCGTATTCGGGATGACGGGCGCGGAATACCAAAGGATGAATTATCACTGGCTTTGAGCCGTCATGCCACCAGTAAAATTGCTTCTCTGGATGATCTTGAGCATGTTGCCTCATTGGGTTTTCGCGGCGAGGCATTGCCAAGTATTGCCTCCGTTTCGCGTATGACAATCAGTTCACGCACAGAAGATGAGGAACAGGGCTGGCAGTTGCAGTACGATGGTCAGGAAAATTTTAGTCAGCCAGAGCCCGTTGCCCATGCCAAAGGTACAACTATTGATGTGCATGATTTGTTTTATAATGTGCCTGCTCGTCGCAAGTTTTTAAAGACTGAAAAAACCGAGTTCAAGCACTTGCTGGATGTGGTTAAAAAAATCTCGCTGAGTAATTTTCAGATTGGTTTTACGCTGCGCAATGGTCAAAGCAATTCACTTGTGTTGCAGCCTGCTACTGACAGGTTGGGTGCGGATCGGCGTGTTTCCGAGATTTGTGGTCCGGCTTTTATGCAGCAATCACTGTATCTTGATTATGAGGCTGCCGGATTAAAACTCTGGGGATGGGTCGGGTTGCCGACGTTTTCGCGCTCACAGGCTGATCTGCAATATTTTTATGTGAATGGACGCATTATTCGTGACCGTGTGGTGACTCATGCGGTGCGTCAGGCGTATAGCGATGTGCTTTATCATGGTCGCCACCCTGCCTATGTGCTGTTTCTGGAAATGCCGCCAGAGAAGGTGGATGTCAATGCGCATCCAACCAAACACGAAGTGCGTTTTCGTGAGGCGCGTCTGGTGCATGACTTTTTGTATCGTACACTGCACCAGGCTCTCGCGGATGTACGCCCCAACATGGCGGAAAATACAGCAGAAGAATTACCGCAGATTCCAGCGCAAACACAAGCCAGTCAACAGTCAGGTTCACATTCTCAGTCACAGTCACAGTCACGACCACAGCAGCAAAATCTCAATATACCCGTCACACCCAAATTCAGGGAAGGTCAGATTGCTGAACAAATAGCGCTTTATCAGAGTTTGCATGAAACGCCGTCTGCTGCGTCCATGCCAGTTTCAGCATCACCAGCGGCAAATCCGGCAGCCGCTTCACCGGCAGCTCAGTCACAGACTCCGCTATCAGAAAAATTTGCTGCCAGGCTCTCTGATAATCTCAGTGCATCCTTGCCGGTGGATAGCGCAAGCGCAGCGGATACAGGCGAAATTCCACCACTGGGTTTTGCGCTTGCACAGCTTCACGGCGTTTATATTCTGGCGGAAAATGCTGCCGGTCTGGTGATTGTGGATATGCACGCGGCACACGAGCGTATCACTTATGAGCATCTCAAAAACAGCATGGCAGAAGACAGTATCCGCTC
>JALVDQ010000130.1 GCA_027008885.1 Thiotrichaceae bacterium
TGATTGAAATTTTTAAAAACTTAGTTCTCAGACAAGCTCCTAGCATCCATTCTTATCTTTTTACGTCTAACATCTATCCATAAGCAAAAAAATAAAGCTGTATACATTTGCACTATATATTTTTTGCTATATATAATATGTATATAGCAAAAAATAAGAGGTCAGGTATGTCTACAGGTTCAGTTTTTGAAAATAATAGAACACAAGCCGTAAGGCTTCCTGCTGATAGCAGGTTTCCAGAAGGTGTTAAACGGGTTAACGTTCGCATTGTGGGTTCAGATCGTATTTTATCTCCTGTTGATAAAACATGGGATAGCTTTTTCTTGTCTAAAGAAACGGTAACAGATGACTTTTTACCAGAAAGAGCAAGTCAGGAACAATCTGAACGAGAGCGTTTTAATGATTAAATACATGCTTGATACCAATATTGTTATCTATGTTCTAAATCGTAAGCCTATAGAAGTATTAGATACATTTAATCAATATGCCGGGCAGATGTGCATTAGCTCTGTCACCTTGGCAGAATTAATACACGGAGCAGAAAAAAGTGCCAAAACAGAATATAACTTGCACAAAGTTGAGGATTTTACTTCGCGTTTAGAGGTTGCTGTTTATGGTGCTAAAGCAGCTTATCACTATGGTGATATTCGTGCTCAACTGGAGAAAAACGGTTTAACTATTGGTGTTAATGATTTGCATATTGCAAGCCATGCGCGCAGTGAGGGTTATACACTGATTACCAATAATGTTCGTGAGTTTGAACGAGTCGCGGGATTAAGGGTAGAGAACTGGATAGAAAAAACATAAAAACAGGGGCAATGTTATCGAATACTAATACCCATCCCCCCTGTTTTTGATACTTTTTTCAAATAATTCCAGAAGCCAGCCCTGAAGTATTGAGCCAACTAAAATATAGAATGATAACGCCAGAGTAAATGTCCAGCCAAAGTAGTCAACCATAATCGGCAGAATGGGCACTTTTATCGCTCGTGCATAAATAAAAACGACAATCAGTGCATCACGCATTCCATGTTCGCGTAAATCTTCAAGTAGGGGAAACCAGGCATAAATGGGACCGTGGCTAATTACACCACCCGCCATTGACCACAACCAGCCTTTAATGCCAGCTTCTTTACCAAGGTGTTTGGCAATTTGTTTGGGGCGCAAAAAATAATTGATGCTTGCGGTAAACACAATAACCAGCCCGAAGATTGGCAAGATTTTAGCCAAAACCTTGCCACTTTTTTGCAATGAATCCACTGCCAGTTGGCTGTTTACAAAAAATAAGACGATATAGCAGATAATGACCAGAACCAGCAGGTTCTTGCCACGAAAACTAAAAGGCTTTTCTGTTTTTTTGTTTTCTCTGTTCTTTGTCATATTTTTATCAGAGCCATTTTATGAAAAGAGTTGTACGGTGAAACTGGTCAGAATGGCAATAATTAGAGTAAAAATAAATGCCAGAATATTACGATAGAGCGTAAAACGCTTACCAAATACTTCCACTTCAGCAGGGATTTGTATCAAGCCTAAAGTGACCCATGAAAGTATAAAAGCAGTCACCGCATAATGTGAAACACCCTGCTTTAGCAATTCACCACCCAGCACATAACTAATCATTGGATGTCCGGCAGATACGCCACCTGTGACAGTGCCAATCAGCGTATCAACAAAGGGATTACCCTGAAATAGAGTTGCCAGCATTTCAGGCGTGACCAGCGTTTGAAACAGACCGACCAGACCTATCACACCCAAAAGCATGGGAGCCATCGCAAAAAATGACAGCGCACTTTTTTTCAGAACCTTAAAAAAGGACGGGGGTGAGTCTGGTGTTTTGGTTTGTTGCTGTTGTTTCTTCATCAGATTTAGTGGTTACCGCTTGTTGCTTGTCTTATGGAGATTAAATACCAAGTTTGAATCCCTGTCTTTGCGAAATATTGGTTTTTAAATAAATAAGACAGCACAAGGCTTAACACTAATTACCTAAGTAAAAACCCTAATATATTTAGGGATGCTCCTAATTATGCTGAAAGAAAAAACATCTTACTATTATGACTACAGGCTTGGTTTGATGGAGTACTGATTTAATAATAAAAGAGGCTTTTCTTATGGATTCTTCTCGGCGTTCTTTTCTTCAATTAACGGGGGCAATTAGCTGTGGTGTTGTTACTAGCATAGCGGATGCAGCTACCAGCCCTGAAAAAATTGCTCGGCG
Organism: Thiotrichaceae bacterium; assembly: GCA_027008885.1. Lineage (GTDB taxonomy): Bacteria > Pseudomonadota > Gammaproteobacteria > Thiotrichales > Thiotrichaceae > Cocleimonas. Next base: position 2,216 of record JALVDQ010000130.1, read on the forward strand.
ACATGGGGGCAATGAAAACCAGCGTTTTGCAATGGTTATCGATCTCAAACGCTGTATTGGCTGTCAGGCTTGTACGGTTGCCTGCTCTATGGAAAATCAAGTGCCATTAGGTGATTTTCGCACCATTGTAAGTCAATACGATGTGCATGATGCCAATGACTCAATGGGCAAGGTTGAGAGTTTTACCCTGCCTCGGCTATGTAACCATTGTGATGATCCACCCTGTGTTCCTGTTTGTCCTGTTCAGGCAACTTATCAACAAAAAGATGGCAAAGTACTGATTGATGCTGATATTTGTGTTGGCTGTGGTTATTGCGTTCAGGCCTGTCCTTATGATGCGCGTTTTATTAATCCAATTACGCAAACGGCGGACAAGTGTACTTTCTGTACCCATCGTGTCGATGCGGGACTATTACCTGCTTGTGTAGAAACCTGTACGGGTGGAGCGCGCATGTTCGGTGATATTAAAGACCCAAACAGTGTTGTTAGTAAGGTGCTTGCAGAGGAGGGTGACAAGGTAAAGGTCTTGCGTCCTGAAATGGAAACCTCCCCGCATGTTTTCTATCTGGGATTAGAACCTGAATTTCAAAGCAAAGTAGAAGGCGATGCCGCGCTGTGGCTGGTTAGAGATAGCGAAGGCAATGATCTGGAAAACAGCCTGGAAGAAAACCAGGAGGAGAAAATATTATGAGTACCGCAAATATTATCGAAACGGTAAATATTAGCCATGAAGTGATTTGGCAACCTTGGGCTGTTTCTTACTTCTTTTTTATTGGGCTGGCAGTTTGTGCTGCTTTACTCAGCCTAATGTGGACTTTATTTAAACGATCAGGATGGGAATCAGCAGGGCGTATGAGTGTTGTTGTGATGCTGACCTGCGCTATTGTCGCCCCTGTTGCATTAGTTGCTGACTTACATCAGCCAGGGCGATTCTGGCATTTTTATACGCACTTCACGCCCTGGAGCTGGATGAGTTGGGGCGCTTTTTTCTTACCTCTCTTTGTAGTCTTGGCTTTAATTTACGGTTGGATTTGTTTACGGACTCAGACCGCAGAAGGTGAACGTCTGCCAGCTATTATCAAACCACTGGGTTTACTCTTGGGCGTTATGGCTCTGCTTGTTGCCTTATATACTGGCGAAGAAGTCATGGTCTTAAAGTCTCGCCCTATGTGGCATACATACGCTTTACCTTTCTTGTACTTCTTTAGTGGATTTGTCGGTGCAGCAGGTCTTGCTCTCTTGTTTAAAGCAATTTATGAGCCCAATGAAATTGATTCAGGGCGCAAGCTGGCGCGTACATTATCACTATTCTCTTTCTTGACACTTTTGGTTTTAGGTGGCTGGGTTTATCTGGGCATGAGCGGTATGAGTGATACTGCACAAAGAGCCTTTGCTGTTATGCAGCAAAGTGCGCATTGGAAAATGCTCGGTATGAGTTTGGCAGTGCTTTTTGGCATACCGTTATTAATTGGTTTATTTATGAAGCGTGACTGGTTTCTTGTCCTGGTTGGACTGCTAGGCGTTGCAGCTGCCTGGTTATTACGCTGGGTTATCTTTATGGATGGACAACTGATTCCGAAAACAGGTGCAGGAGAATATACCTATCAACTGCCTATGGGATCTGAAGGTATTTTAGGAATAGTGAGTGTCTTTGGACTTTGGCTATTT
>JALVDQ010000131.1 GCA_027008885.1 Thiotrichaceae bacterium
CCCCCCTGTTTTTTATATATTTTTGTAGTTGTGTTACGCAGAGGAGCGCAGAGGTATTCGCAGAGAACCGCAGAGATTGTTAAAGAAGAAAAATAATTTACACCTCCTTCGTTTGCACACTATTTATTTGATACTTTAATGTTTTAACTCCGTGCTTCTCTGCGATAAACTCTGCGGCTCTCTTGTCTGGCGTAGTGCAATCCAGCAAGTGCCACGCTCTTGTCGGGTTACGCTTAGGCTAACCCGACCTACAATACTCCGCTCTCTGTCTTCTGTCCTCTGTCCTCAGTCTTCTGTTAACCCATCCCCCCTGTTTTTTATATATTTTTATTCAGTTAAAACAAGATACTATTTTATAAACGTATAATTATAACCATTGCTACCCAGAATAAGTTTGGCTTTATCAAGGTACTCAATACTGTATTTCAGAATAATATCATCTGCTTCAATGGGGGAAAGATTGGTGATGTAAAGGTATTGATCTTTTATATACCAGCTTTCAGCGTCCACCGAAAAGGCATCGGGTACCTGACAGGCAGAGCCTGAAGAAAGATAATAGCCATTCCTGTAAAAGCGTTGCCTCCAAACCGTATCACTGCAATCTTCTGCCTGTGACTGATATTTCCAGGTTCCAGTGGTCAGAAGTCTTTCGATTTTTACGTCATCAGCGGATTTTAGCGGATTTCTGGTGCTGGCACTGTGGCTTGATGCCTTTGCCAATGTCTCTTTTATATTACTACAAGCGCTTGTTGTACTTATCAAGATCAGTATAAGTGTTAAATGTAATATCCGGTTCATTATTTTTAATTCCAGTTTTTTCTTGATATCCCTGTTAATATTAGAACCTGTCTGGAAATAGTGAGCCTACTGCGGAAAAGCTGGATAAAAATCTAGCTCAAATCAGCTTTCCCTCGCTACAACTCATATTTCCAGACAGGTTCTTACAGGTTCTAGTGCGCAGATTGTAACAAAAGACAGCCCTTCTTGTTTTATTATCTTTACTCATTTTTAATCTTGAGCCTTAATATAATAGATTGCCCACAAATCATCTACAAAATTTAAAGCAACAGGACTAATCAGGACTCCTTAAACATGCTTATAACTGCCAATATCGACGATGTAATCCAGCCTTTTAAGAAAGGTGCGATAATCGCTTATCCTACCGAAGCGATTTATGGTCTTGGCTGCGATCCCGACAATAAAAAAGCAATTAAACGCCTCCTGAAAATCAAGCAGCGGGATAAAAGCAAGGGTTTGATTCTGGTTGCAGCCGACTTTTCGCAGGTACAAAAATACCTCAAGCCACTGTCTGAAGAACAGCAAAAACTCACCCTGCCAGGCGATACAAGCTATATTTTTCCCGCAAAAGAATCAACCTCAAAATGGCTCCGGGGTGATTTTGACGGGCTTGCAGTTCGCATTAGCAAGCACCCGCTGATTCGGGAATTATGCACAAAACTGCAATCTGCGATTGTCTCGACCAGTGCCAATATCAGCGGACAGACTCCCGCAAAAACAAGCGAAGAGGTGTTAATGAATCTTGGTGATAAAATTGATGTCATTCTCAGGGGAAATACGGGTGAATCAGAAAAACCCAGTGTAATCCGTGATAGTATCAGCGGTCGAATCATTCGTTCATAAATCATTAACTCTGGCTAACTATGGCTTTAATACAACTCAAAAATATCCAGCTCAGTTTTGGTGGACCAGCACTTCTTGATAATCTCAGCATGAGCATTGATGCGGCTGAACGGGTCTGTTTAATCGGTCGCAATGGCGCCGGCAAATCTACCCTGATGAAAGTGTTGAATCGCAGCATACTCCCGGATTCGGGCGAAATAATCGTTGCATCGGGTACTGTCATAGCGCAACTGGAACAGGAAGTGCCACAGGATATGAGTGGCAGCGTTTATGAAGTGGTTGCCTCAGGTCTGTCAGAAACAGGTGATCTGCTAAGTGCCTTTCATGCACTCAATGAAGAAGACGATATTGGCTCGGATGACTGGATGAGGCGCATGGAAAAAATCCAGCAGCAGCTTGAAGCGGTGAATGGCTGGCATTTTCAGAATACCATTGATACCGTTATTTCGCGCCTGGAACTGGATGCTGATGCCGACTTTGGCAAGCTCTCGGGAGGCATTAAACGGCGCGTCCTGCTGGCTCGCGCCCTGGTGCAGGAACCTGATGTGTTGCTACTGGATGAGCCCACCAACCATCTGGATATTGAAGCGATTATCTGGCTGGAAGATTTCCTGCTGGGCTTTAAAGGCTCACTGGTATTTATTACGCATGACCGCTCTTTTTTACGCCGTCTGGCAACCCGCATTGTTGAAATTGATCGGGGGCAGGTCACTAGTTGGCCGGGCGACTACGATAATTTTCTGCGTCGCAAGGAAGAAGTCCTGCATGCCGAAGCACTTGAAAATGCCCGCTTTGACAAAAAACTGGCACAGGAAGAAGTCTGGATTCGACAGGGTATCAAGGCACGTCGCACGCGTAACGAAGGGCGTGTGCGCGCACTCGAAAAAATGCGCAAAGAACGTGCGCAGCGGCGTGAGCAGCAAGGTTCGGCAAAAATTCAGGTTGATGCGGGTGAGCGCAGCGGCAAGCGGGTCGTCGAAGTTGAACATATTTCTTATACGCTGCCGAATGGTCGGGTGCTTATTGACGACTTTTCCGCACTGGTGCAACGTGGCGACAAAATTGGTCTGATCGGTCCAAATGGTGTTGGCAAAACCACGCTGTTAAATATCTTGCTGGGCAAACTCAAACCTGATTCAGGCAAAATAATCGCAGGCACCAACCTGCAAGTTGCCTATTATGACCAGCTCAGAAGCCAGCTTGATGAAAACCGCTCGGTTAAGGATAATCTTGATCGCGGTGCCGATAAAGTTATGATTAACGGCAAGCAAAAGCATGTTATCAGCTATCTTCAGGATTTTCTGTTCACTCCGGAACGCGCCAATTCGCCTGTCAATGCGCTCTCTGGAGGAGAACGCAACCGCCTCATGCTGGCAAAACTCTTTATCAAGCCTGCCAATGTGCTGGTTCTCGATGAGCCCACCAATGACCTTGATGTGGATACGCTGGAATTACTTGAAGAACTACTGCTGAATTATTCGGGAACGGTTTTAATTGTCAGCCATGACCGTGCCTTTATCAATAATCTGGTCACGAGCTGCTTTGTATTTGAAGGTAATGGCAAAATCACTGAATATGTTGGCAGCTATGATGACTGGTTGCGGCAGCGACCTGCACCTGCCCTGCCCACGAGCAAAGCACCATCCAGACAAAAACCAAAGCCAGAATCAAAGCCAGGCAGCAATAAAGACAATAAAAAAGCACAGGAAAGCCAGCAAGCCCCAAAAAAGAAACTGAGTTTTAATGAACAGCATGAATTAAAAAATCTGCCCGCTGAAATTGAGGCACTGGAAGAGCAACTCGAAGCACTGGAGGCGCAAATGGCTGCACCTGACTTTTTTAAACAGGAGCATAAAAAAGTGGCGGCTGTCACCGATGAACTCAAACAACTGCAAACAACACTCAGCGAAAAATATGAGCGTTGGGAAGAACTGGAGTCATAACTGGAGTCAAAAATGGGCATGGATATAGGCGACTACCGCCGCGAATACCTGCAAGGCGGTCTGCAACGCAAAGACCTGAGCGATTCACCTTTTCAACAGTTTGAAAAATGGTTTAAGCAGGCGATGCAGGCAGATATTCCCGATGCCAGTGCGATGACGCTGGCAACCGTTTCAGCACAGGGGAAACCCACCCAGCGCACCGTTTTACTGAAACTGTTTGATGAAAAAGGATTTGTCTTTTTCACCAATTACAACAGCCAGAAATCCCGCCAGATTGCCGAAAACCCCA
>JALVDQ010000132.1 GCA_027008885.1 Thiotrichaceae bacterium
GTTGTTGATGTATTTATACGCAGCCGTTGAAACCAGAAAGGCAGAAACCAGCGTTATTGCCAGCATAATATTGGGGTCTTGCTCTTCCACAAATATTCCCATAGCAATCACTGCAATAGTAGCTAGAACCCCGCCAGCGACTAAAGCGAATAAAACCCAGCCAATATCCGGACGTTTGGCATTCAGCATTTTGGCTATTTTACTAACCAGAAAAAGAGTAATAATAAACGCAGCAATAAGTGAAGCAGCAAAGTACATGACAATAACCTTAATAATTTTAATTATTTTTTATATTTTATGCCGTTTTTTAACGGTTATGTGGCGTTATCTTAGTCTTTTGTAATATTCAGGAGCAAGAATTAACCGACAAACGTAAAACTTTTGTGTCTATACTATCTCCAGGAGGCTGTCCAAGAACTGGGATTGAAACGAAAATCCCAGAATTGTTATAAGATCAGATTATGATGATTGTGGGATTTGCAGTCAATTTCTAGTTTTCGGACAGGCTCCTGGAATGTACTCTTAACAGTAATATCTTTAAGGATGAAGTATGTGTTTTTTGAGTCGATTAAGAGGAGCTGTTTTCGTCATGCTCTTTGCTATTCTTCCGTTCCCTGCCTCTGCCAGGGGTGAAGCAACTTTTTGTAGCCAGTATGCGCGTACCGCAGTCAAACAAAACCAGTTGAATCAGCAATTACAATGCGGTTTTAGCGGCTTGCGCTGGTCAAATGACCGCGTAGGTCAGATGCGCTGGTGTCTAACGGTTCGCACGGCAGTGGCAGAAAATGAGACTCGGGCGCGCCGGATTGCGCTGGAGCAATGCCTTGCTCGTCAGCAGCTTGAGACCAGAAATGTAGCACCACCCAAGTCGCCGGGCAGAAAAAGTGCCAGTGCCAGCAGCAGGCTCAACAAGAAAAGCAAACAGCAGAAATACCCCGATGTGCAACGGCTTGTTGCAGCAAAAGCAGTCAGTACCAGTTTAGCTGATTTGCCGAGCAAAGACCTGAACGGCTTCTTTAAAAAAGTCCGTGTTCAAGTCTTTCCGTTCGCGCTAAGCAACAGTGCCAGATGGCTGGCACAGGGCAGTCATAAGAATAATGATTCAAGCCTGAAACTCTGGGATTTGCAACAGGGCAGGTTGCTTTATCTGCTGGGCGAAGCCGGGGGAAAAGCCTATATTCGTCTGGCGTTTAGTCCTGATGAAGATTTACTGGTGGCAGGTGATAATGATACGACGGATATTTGGGACTGGCGAAATGCGCGCCTGCTATTTCGTATCAAGGGCTATTATCTTCCACTTTCGGCACAGTTATTCGATGCTGAGAATAAACTTTATCTCATTCATAAAGACAAGAATAAAGTGGTGCGTTTTGATCCAGACACGGCAAAACAGGAAAAACAGTGGCTTTTTGGCATCGCCAACGAAGGCATCACTGAATTTAGTGTGAACAAACGGGGTGATTTTGCCTTTGTGACACACTCCTTTGACAAGGCATACCTGAAAATTTTTGGCAAACTGGAAAATCGCATTATTTTTCAAAAAGAGATTTCTTCCAATAATGGTTTTTATTCTGAAAACATTCAAATAGCACCAGGTAATCGACACCTGTTTTTCACTGATTCCGAGCATTTGATTTTTAAACAATCCGCTGATAGCAAAGAAACGTTTATCTTTGATTTCAATACAAAACAGTTGAGCCCCAGCCTAAATAAACCAGCCTTTTTTGAGCAGTACAATTTTTGTCTTCAAGATATTGGTGGATATAAATGGAATAACAGGGTGGATTTAAAGTGCCAGCTAAAAAATCAGAGAGCCAAAAATAATCTTGTTGTCAGCAGTTACCGTGTCGATAATCAAAAAACATTTACGCATTTAGGTTCTTTTCACCAGCTTAATGACAAAAATGGACACCTGCTTGCCTATTTTGGTGCAGATTCAGGAGGTCGCTGGTACTGGCTGGACGCAATGCACGGCAAGCTAAAGAATGCGGCAGCACTATGGAGCGATCTGCCCGATCCGAATCGCCAGCCTGCTGTTTATCACTTTCCAGCACAGTTTGTTCACCTGAAAGAAAATCAAAAGATAGCAAGGCAGTATGCCTTTCCCAAAACAGATATACAGCGGCTTGAAGTTTTTCTGGGATCGAACCGGAAGATCAAATACACACCAACTATTAAGCCCGTGTATGGAAATTCTGCACTGAGTCATAATGAACGCTGGCTTGTTATTGGCGGTCAGGATGGTGACGGCATCGCACATTTGGATCTCTGGGATGTAACACGCGGAAATTATCTAAAATCGTTTCAGTCGAAAATTGCCTGGACAAACACTGCACTGGCATTTAGTCCGGATGACCATTATCTGCTTGTCTATTACGGTAGTACCCGGGGGCATTATGCGCCCTGTATTGAATGTCAGGCTGTGGTTGATATTTGGGATCTTGGTGATATAAAACATCCCCGCTACAAATTCAGCATTCCCCTGCTAGACAGAAATAATCAGCCTTCAGAACCTGTAATACTGGCAAATGGTGATATGTACCTGAATATTGATAACAGGGTAATCCAGCACTGGAACATACAACAGGAACGCTTAATTGACACTTTCCATACTGCCGGAGAGAAACAGGAAATTTTTGCTGTAACTGCCAATGGTGATGATTTGCTTGCGCTGTCGATAAAGAAAAAAACAAGAAACAAAGAGGGTTTTTTATCAAGTGCGACGAGCTGGATTGAAATCTGGCGCATTTCAGATCATACGCTTCTCAAAAAGATCAATATTATGCAAAAACCCGTAGAAGGAGGGCTGGAGTTTAATGCCATTTTTGTCTCGGCAGGTGAAATCGCTGTCTCAACACGACACAATGATATTATGATCTGGGATGCCCTGACAGCAAAAAAACTGAAAACACTCGTACCCGGCAAGGATTTTGGTTTCACTTATGGATTAAGCAGTGAAAGAAACGGCATTCTGATCTCTTCAGGTGACTTTCTGCAACGCTGGGATATTAAAACGGGTCAGCTTTTAATCACGCTGAATGCCTGTCAGCCTGATATGCCAGGCTTGCCCACTCAGCGCTATACACAATTAAAGCAATATCATGGATATGGCAGTGCCTGTGTCGCAAATGGAAGAGTCTTAAGCACCTATGCCTGCCCCCAGGGTGGACGGAGTCGGATATGGAACATGCAAACAGGTGAATCAAAAGCACTGTTTGGCAAGGATCGCAAAGGTGAATGGTTCTGGCTAAATGATCAGGAAATACTTAAATCTACAGTGGCGCCCATCACTTTATCTGCTGTTTTAGACGGGTTCTATCACGCGTCCAGTAGCATTGCAGTTTTTCTTACATGCAACGTAAAAAGACGATGCTAGTGCCACCACACCGTCAAGGCTGGTATCAATATCGTCAGTCGTCAATAAAGCCTGTGTATTTTGAGCAAAGCCATAGCCTTTTCCCGTATTGGCATAATAAACAGCTTGATACCCATGCGGTCATGCGCCATAAACAGCGTCTTTGATTCATGTCCGAGCCAATTGCGCTGCATATAACCCCATGAAAATAAAAAAGTAATAAGCCCCACCAAAACTTTCTTACCCCAGCAGGCAACGAAAAATCAAGTAGTTAAGAGTTCCCTTGTGTCAGTTGAAGGAAATTTCACCCCAGACATAAAAAAGGATGCAAAAAGGTCGCAAACATAAGATTATAGAGGCTTCTGATTCATCTGGAGGCATTATGGCAATCCCACAACCCAGTCTGTTCAGTTGGCAGGATATTGAAGTCAAAACTGACATTGAGCGCTTCATTCTCGTTCGCGATAACATGCCGGATAAAAAA